>JANMAW010000012.1:0-3029 GCA_031360005.1 Rhizobacter sp. | reverse complement strand
GATGCGTTCCTTGCCGACGATCGCGGTGTTCAGCGCGCCCAGCACCAACACGGCACCGGTCACGATCAAGGCCCTGATCCCAATCGGTTTCATGCGCGCTCCCCGTTCGCCGGATCGCTCTGCGTCAGCATTCGCGCCGTCAGCAGCATCGGGCCACCCATCGCCAGCATCAGCAGCGACTTCAGCAGCAGGCTCGCGCCCAGCTCGTAATAGAAGTGCGAGACGTGCAACAGCACCGCGACCACGCAGGCGCCCAGCAGCGCGCGGCTGCGCAGCGCGAACGCCGCCGCCATGCCGCCGAATGCGCCGAGCGCCGACAGCAGCGGCCACAGCGCCAGCCAGTCCTTCGTCGGCGGCCCATCGGTGAACCAAGGGAAGGATTCGAACGGCTGCGACGCGAGCGTCGCGAACGCGAGCCCGACGATCAGCCCGCTCGCCGCCGGCCGCAGCACCGGTTGCCAGCCGCGCGCCATCCACCCGGGCTCGCCGCGCACCAGCGCCCACAGCAGCGCGCCCACCGGCAGCCACGCGAGCAGCCAGCCGGCCAGCGCCTGCGGCAGCGACGGGCCGGATGCGCGCACGCTGTGCCAGAACGCGGGCTCGCCGAAGACCGCGAAACGCACCGTCAGCGCCAGCGCGATCGTCGCGAACAGCGTCGACAGCAGGCGGTGCAGCCGGTTCGGCATCACCAGTGCAAGCACGAGCTGCAGCACCAGCGCCGCGCTCGCAATGGGCGCGATGCTGCGCGCGTGCTCGGTCATCGCGACCAGCACCAGGCATTGGCCGGCGATCGACAACGCGAGCGCGAGTTGGGCGACGAATGCGCCTTCGCGGTCCGCCTTGAACAGTCCCCACGCGGCCGCCAGCAGAACGATGCCCGCCACGCCAGCCTGTACAGCGCTGCGGGGTTGGAACAGCAACGCGACGAACCCGAGTACGCACAAGCCCGCGACCCAGCCGCTCGCGCCCAGCAGTGCGGCGATGTACCAGGGGCGGTCGTGGGGCGTGCCGGTGCCGGCCGAGGCGGCGCTCTCGACGAGCTGCGTGTCCAGCTGGCCGCGCGCCTGCAGCGCGTGAAGCAAGGCTTGCGGTCTGGTGATCATGCGACGGCTCCTTCGGTGCTCAACGCCGCGCCGGCGGGCCAGGTGCGCGACCAATGCATCAGCAACATGCCGGTGGCGGTGGAGAGGGCGATCAGCCATAACGCGAGCATGAAGAACGTGCCGACGTCGTCGAAGCGCAGCACCCGCGCGAGCCAGCTGGTCGAAATCGCGATCCAGCTCGCGGCGAGCAGCGCCATCGGAAACACGTCGCGTCGGCGTCGCCAGGCTTCGAAACCGATCGCGGCGCAGATCGCCGCGAAGCCCAGCAGCACGACAACGCCCTGGCGTGGCAGGGGATCCGCGAGGCCGCGCGAGGCGTCGGCGGTCACGACCCACAGCGCCGCCGCGGTGCCGAACAGCACCCCGAGGCCGGCGAGGAAGCGCACCAGCCACAGCGGCGCCGCATCCTTGAAACGCGTGCCGCGCAGCGCCAGGAACAGGCCGGCGCCGACGAGGTCGATCACGCAAGGCAGCATCAACAGCGCCGGGCGATCGACGCCGCGGCCGTCGATCAGGCGCCACACGAAGTGATCGGGGCCCAGCCAGCCGCACAGCAGCGCCAGGCCCACATTCAGCACGACCCACCACACCGCCCACAACGCTCCCGACCGGCCGGCAAGCGCGAACGGCAGCGCCAGCATCGCCCAGGTGAAGAACAGTTCGTGGACATCGGCGCCGGTCTGGTACGACTGGCCGAAGAGCGCGAGCAGGGCGCCGACCAGCAGGGTCGCGAGGATCAGCGCTGATTGCCCGAGAAGCAACGGTGGTGGCCGCCACAGCGCAATGCCGACGCTCACGAGAAGAGCGCCCTGCAACAGCACGAAGCGGCCGAGCACGCCGTAGTCCTGCCAGTTCGCTGCGACGAAAAAGATGATGCCGGCACCCAACGCCCCGAGGCCCGCGGCGTGCAGCAGTGTCGCGGCGAAGGCGCGCCAGGCTGCGGCGTCGGGGCGCTGGCCGGTCAGCGCCAGCGCGGCTTTGATCGCCGGCGCGGGCAGGCGGTGCAGGGTGCAGAAGGCATCGAGGTGGTGTCTGTGCATCGCGCGAGATTACCCGGCCCGAGGCGGCCGGCGGGACGCCTTTCGTGCCGGAATTGACGGCCGCGCCCGCGGGAATCGCGGCGCGATGCGGACGCGCCACGAATTCGGCGCGGCTGTGATCCCCGCGCACGGAGGTGCGCGGCGGGCTGAGTCACACTGCCGGCATGGCAGACCCACACGACCCGCACGCCGGCCACCAGCACGGTCACGGCGACCACCGCGACCGCGAGCCGCGTGACGCTCACGCCCATGACCACGCGCACCACCACGCGCCTGCGAACTTCGACGCTGCATTCGCGATCGGCATCGCCGTCAACATCGCGTTCGTCGCGATCGAAGCGTTCTTCGGCTGGAAGGTCAACTCGCTCGCACTGCTGGCCGATGCCGGTCACAACCTCGGTGACGTCGCCGGCCTGGTGATGGCCTGGGGCGGCGCGCTGGCCGGCAAACTGCGACCCGATGTGCGCTACACCTATGGTTGGAAGCGCGCGTCGATCCTGGCCGCGTTCGCCAATGCGCTGCTGCTGCTGGTGGCAATGGGTTCGCTCGCGTGGGAGGCGATCGGCCGCTTGCACGTGCCTGCGACGACGCAGGGCGCCACCGTGATGCTGGTCGCGGGCATCGGCATCGTCGTGAACCTGGGCACCGCGCTGCTGTTCATGCGCGGCCGCCACGACGACCTGAACATCCGCGGCGCCTACCTCCACATGGCCGGCGATGCGCTGGTGTCGGCGGGCGTGGTCGTGGTCGGTGCGCTGGCGCTGTGGACCGGCTGGCCCTGGCTCGATCCGGCGGCGAGCCTGGTCATCGCGCTGCTGATCGTGGTCGGCACCTGGGGCATGTTCCGCCAGTCGTTGCGCATGCTGTTCGACGGCGTGCCCGAGCA
>JANMAW010000006.1:0-3616 GCA_031360005.1 Rhizobacter sp. | reverse complement strand
AGCTTCAGGTTCGCGAGCAGCGCCAGCGCGAACGCGGCGGTCTTGCCGCTGCCGGTCTTGGCCTGCACGATCAGGTCGTGGCCCGCGAGTGCGAGCGGCAGGCAGGCCGCCTGCACCGGCGTCATGGCAAGGTAGCCGAGTTGCGCCAAGTTCTCGAGCTGGGCCGCGGGCAGCGCAAGTTCGCTGAACGGCGACCCGGCGGGTGCATTCGGAGATGCGGGCAAGGGGGCAAGGGAGTTGGTGCGGGACATCCGGGATTATCGCGGTCGTCAGCACACGGGCGTACCGCCAGCGCAGTTGCTGACGATCACCACCGAACTTCGCTGACACGCGCAAGCGCCGCGCCCCGACATCACTCGATCACAGGCTTGCGGATACTGGCATCGAGCGCCGGTCGATTCGATGGCGCGATGCTTCAGGAGTGCAGGTACCATGAACTGCTCATACGAGATCCGCTTTCAGTCGCTGTTCCACGAAGGCCGGGCATTGTGTTTCCCGTGCGACGAGCAGGGCCGCGTGAGCCTCGATTCGCTCAGCGAGCGGGCCCGAGACAATTACCTCTATGCACGAGCGGTGGTCGGGCGCGAATACGCGTACCCGTCGGTGCGTCCGAGCCTGTCGCACTGAGGCAGCGAAACGTCGGCGCGACGTTCGCATCGATTCGACGCGTCGTCGGATCGTCCGGTCGTCGAGCCGGTGTGGGCATCGTCCGACAAGCGAAGTTCCGCAAGGACGACGCCAATCGCCAGACGGCCCTTCTATGCTTGCGACATTCCCTTCGACGACGTCGCGGCGTTCGTCGAAGGTCATTGAACCGGGCCGGGATGAGTCGCCGGCCGATATTGAGGAGAATTTTGATGAACCAACGAATTTTGGCGCTGACGACGATTGGCGCACTGGCGGCCTCGCTGGCCATCACCGGTTGCAGCAGGCAGGATCGGGCCGACGCAAAGAGCGCGACCGACAACTCCGTGGCGCAGATGGAGAAGAAGTCCCGCGAACTCGGCAACGACGCGGCAAAAGGTATCGATCAGGCCAAGGGCTCGGTGCGCGAGATGGCGCAAGACGTCAAGGATGCGAGCAAGAACGCCAGCGACAAGATCGGCGACAAGGTGGCCGACGCCGTCATCACCACCAGCGTGAAGGCCGAGCTTGCGAAGGATCCGAACCTGAGCGCATTAAAGATCAACGTCGACACCGACAATGGCCGTGTCGCGCTTCGGGGCACCGCGCCGAGCGGCGATGCACGCGAGCGTGCGACATCACTGGCGGCGGGCGTGAAGGGGGTGGCGAGCGTCGCCAACGAGTTGACCGTCGAGCCGGCCAAGTAGCAGGAGCGACGCTCAGCGCTTTGCGATTTCCAGCAACTCGACTTCGAACTGGAGCGTCGCATTCGGCGGAATCACACCGCCCGCACCACGCTCGCCGTAGGCGATCGACGGCGGGCAGGTCAGCTTGGCCTTGCCCCCGACCTTCATCCGCTGCACGCCTTCAGTCCAGCACGGGATCACGCCACTCAGCGGGAACTGCGCAGGCGCATTGCGCTTGTATGAACTGTCGAACTCTGTGCCGTTCGCGAGCGTACCGCGGTAGTGCACTTTCACCGTGTCACTCGGTGCGGGCTGGGCACCGGTGCCGTCTTTCAGCGAGCGGTATACAAGCCCGCTCGGCGTGACGGTCGCAGCGCTCTCCTTGGCGGCCGAGGCGGCCAGATCGGTTTGCGCGGCGGCGCACGACACGCATACGCCCAGCAGGACGGCGGCGGCAGCAAAGCTTGATTTCATCGGCAGATTCCACAGAGTGAGTCGGTCCGCGATCATCGCCGAAATACCGCGGTGCGCGCGTTGGCCCTCGCCGCGTTCGTTAGTGCGGGTGCGCGCTCGCCGCGAACTCGAGTTTGTCTCGCAGCGCCGCGATCGGCATATAGCCGCTGCCGACCACATGAAGATGATCGCCGTGCTCGGCCACCAGCGTTGGAAAGCCGCGGATGCCCCAGGCCTGGGATTGCTGGAAGTCCTGCAGCGTCATGTCACGCATCTGCTGCGATGCGAATGCCTTTGCAAACTCCGCTCGCGGCAGGCCGAGCTCCTCGGCCAGATCGGCGAGCACGCCGGGCTCGGTCACGTTGCGGCCCTCGGCATAGAACGCGTGCTGCACCGCCTTGAAATATCGCCACACCTGCTGCGGCCAGCGGCTGCGCACCGTCACCGTGGCGCGGCTCGCGGGCTCGGTGTCGTAGACGAAACCCGGCTGGTGCATCGCCGTGTTCGGCGCCTGCGTGAAGGGCTGGCCACTCGCTTCGGCGACACGATGCCAGTGGCCCGCGAGCTCGTTCGCACGCTCGGCGGAGATCGGCTCGGTGGTGAAAGGGCGCAGCCCGCCCATCACGAGCGCGAGCTGCAACGGCGCGGCGGCCTGCGGATCGGCGAGGAGTTCGTCGAGCGGTTTTGCGAAGCCGTAGCACCACGAACACATGGCGTCGCCGACGTAGATCAGGTTCATCGATGCATCCTCGACAACGGGTCCGGCCGACTCTATCGGATTCGCGCCGAGCAGGCGGCCCCACGGGCTTTGTCGACGGCTTCGTACACTACGCCGCGACTGTGCCTCGAATGAATTTCCTTTGACCATCATCCTGCTCGCGCCCATGGAAGGGCTGCTCGACTTCACGCTGCGCGACGTGCTGACGCGCGTCGGTGGCATCGACCGCTGCGTGGCCGAGTTCATCCGCGTCACAGGCACGCTGCTGCCCGAGCGGGTGTTCACCCGCATCGTGCCCGAGCTGAACCACGGTGGCCGCACGCGTGCCGGCGTGCCGGTGCGCGCGCAGCTGCTGGGATCGGATGCGGTCTGTCTCGCGGAAAACGCGGCGCGGCTCGCGGGGTTGGGGCCGGCCGGCATCGATCTGAACTTCGGCTGCCCGGCCAAGCTGGTGAATCGCCACGGCGGTGGCGCGGCGCTGCTCGACGACCCCGAACTCGTGGGCCGCATCGTCGGCGCGGTGCGGCGTGCGGTGCCACGCCACGTGCCGGTGTCGGCGAAGATGCGACTGGGCTTCAACGACGCCAGCCGTGCGCTCGAATGCGCGCTGGCAATCGTTGCCGGCGGCGCCGATCAACTGGTCGTCCATGCACGCACGAAGGCCGACGGTTATCGGCCGCCGGCCTACTGGGAGCGCATCGCCGAGATCCGCGCTTCGGTGCCGATTCCGGTGATCGCGAATGGCGAGATATGGACCGTCGCCGACGCACTGCGCTGCCGCGAACTCTCGGGTTGCGATGCGCTGATGCTGGGGCGCGGCATGGTCAGCGACCCGGGGCTGGCGCTGGCGATCATTGCTGCCGACGCCGGCCATGCGGCGCGTCCGGCGCTCGGTTGGCTGGAGTTGCAGCCACTGCTTGCGGCGTTCTGGCGGCTGGTTTGCGGTCAGCTCGAACCGCGCGACCGGGCCGGCCGGCTCAAGCAGTGGCTGAACTACCTGCGCCGTCGCCACCCGCAGGCCGAAGCAGCGTATGCCGCGGTTCGCACGATCAACGACCCGGTGCGCGTGGCCGCGCTGCTGGGTCTCGCCGCGCCGGTCGACAATGGCCTTCGCGCTGTCACCGACGACAACGAC
>JANMAW010000003.1:0-4704 GCA_031360005.1 Rhizobacter sp. | reverse complement strand
TGACGATGCGCAACCTCGACATCGTCGACACGCGCGAGAAGCTGCGCACTTACGCGCAGGTCGGCCTGCTGTCGCCCGGCACCGGCGCTGCGCTGCTGCGCCTGGAGTCCGACGACAACTGATTCGGTTCGCCGCCGCGTCACGGCCAGGACGCAGACCGCCGCGAGCTGCTGACGATGCGGCTGTCGAAGAGCCTGCCAGCCATGGCGGCCAGCCGCGCGGTGCACGATCGACCTGGGTGGTGAGCACGCCGTTCATGCCTTGAAGAGCGCCGGCGGGCAGCGTTGCGGGCCGCACGCGCCACGGAAACCGGCGGCCCAATGCCATGCCAGAATGAGCCGCATGCGACAAGCAAGACCGGTTCGGCGTGGCTTGCTGGGCAGCCTGGCGGCGGCACTGCTGCCTGGGCTGTGGGCCTGGCCGGCACGCGCACTCGATGCGCCGACGGGCAAGGTGATCCTGACGATCACCGGCACGCTGGCCCACTCCAACGACAACGGCAGCGCGGCGTTCGATCTCGCGCTGCTTCAGAAGCTACCGCAGCACAGTTTTTCGACCCGGACACCGTGGTATCCGCAGCCGCGCAAGTTCAGCGGGGTGCTGCTGCGTGACCTGCTCGCGGCGGTGGGCTCGCAGGCCGTCACGCTGAAGGCGGTGGCGTTGAACGACTACCGCGTCGACATCCCGGCCGAAGATCTCACGCAACACGGCGCGATGCTTGCGTATCTGCTCGACGACAGCCCGATGCCGGTGCGCGAGAAAGGGCCGCTGGTCATCATCTACCCCTTCGACGACCATCCCGAGCTGCGCAACGCCGTGCGCTTCAGCCGCGCCATCTGGCAGCTGCGGACCATCGAGCTGAAATGAGCGAACCTGTCGCCGCCGGAGCGCAACTGCGGCCGCATCGGCGCTGGCTTCTTGCGCTGGTTGCCGTGCTGATGCTGGTGTTGTTGGCGATCGGCTACGTGCAGTGGCGGCAATACAAGCTGCTGACCAGCGCCTCGTACGACGGGCACGAGGCGCTCGGCTGGAGTTTCTCGCAGCTCGAGACCGAGCAGTTGCGCCTCGTCAACCAGATGCAGCTGTACCTCGACGACCCGCAACACCATGGCGCCGACACGGTGCAGCTGCGCTACGACATCTTCGTCAGCCGCATCGGCGTGGTCGACCATGACCGTGCCGCCGCCATCGTGCGCCACCAGCCCGCCTACCTGCCCGCGATCGCGCAGGTGCGCTCGTTCGTGAACCTGGCCGACCGCTATTTCGGCGAATCTCCAGCGCAGCCGCTGGACGCTGTGGCCGCGCAAACCCTGCTGGGGCCGCTGCGGGCGCTGAACGCGCCGTTGCACGACCTGTCGCTGGGGGCCTCGCACCTGCTCTACCAGCACGCGACCGAGCGCAATCTGGCGGTTCGCCAGCAAAGCCGGCTCAGCATCGGGCTCACGGCGTTCCAGTGCGTGCTGTTGATGGCGCTCGCCTTCATCGTGCTGCGGCAACTGCGCGCGTTGACGGAGCGCCGGCGCAACCTCGAGGCATTGGCCGACAACCTGAGTGCGGCACGCCGCGGTGCCGAAACCGCGAACCGCGCGAAGAGCGCGTTCCTCGCCAACATGAGCCACGAGATCCGCACGCCGTTCCATGGACTGCTGGGCATGATGTCACTGCTTCAGGACAGCCCGCTCTCGCCGCAGCAGGCGGGTTATCTCGACACGGCCCGCGAGTCGGCGCAACACCTGCTGACGATCCTGAACGACCTCCTCGATATTTCGCGGCTCGAGTCCGGCAAGCTGCAGGTCGTACCGCAATCCGTTGACCTGTTGCAGTTGATCGCGCAGGTCGACGCGCTGATGGCCGTGCAGGCTCGCGGCAAGGGGCTGGTGCTGCGCGTCGAGGTGGCGCCCGATGTGCCGCGCTCGGTGCATGCCGACCCGACGCGGCTGAAGCAGATCCTGTTCAACCTGCTGAGCAACGCCGTCAAGTTCACGAACATCGGCACCGTGGTGCTGAGCGTGACCACCGGCGACAGCGGGCGGCTCGATTTCAGCGTGACGGATTCCGGCGTGGGCATCGACGAAGCCACGCTCGGCCGGCTCTTCCAGCGCTTCGTGCAGGGCGACGAATCACCGTCGCGGCGTGCCGGCGGCGCCGGGCTGGGCCTGGAGATTTCGCGCGATCTGGCGCGGTTGATGGGCGGCGACATCACGGTGCACAGCCAGCCGGGCGCGGGCAGCAGCTTCACCGCGTCGCTGCCGCTGCCGTCGGTGGGCACGCCCGCGCTCGTGTCGAATGACAGCGTCGCCCCGAACGCGGCCCGTGCCAGGCCATTGCGCGTGCTCGTCGCCGAGGACCATCCGGTGAATCGCGCCTACATGGAGGCGGTGCTCGAAAAGCTCGGCCACCATGCAGTGTTCAAGGCCGACGGCAACGGCGCCGTGCGCGCAATCGCCGAGCAGCCGCCGCTGGAGCCTTTCGACATCGTGCTGATGGACCTGCACATGCCCGGCATGGACGGCTTCACCGCGGCACGCGCGATCCGTGCCTTGCCGGCGCCGCGCGGTCGCGTGCCGATCATCGCGCTGACCGCCGATGCGTTCCAGGAGTCGCGCCACCTGGCACGTGAAGCCGGCATGGATGGCTACCTCACCAAGCCGGCGCACCTGCCGCAGTTGCGCGAGGCACTCGAGCGCTACGGCGGTGCGACGGCGAGGCCGCCGCCCGCCCCGAATCTTGCATCACTCCTCGACGTCGACGACTCGCTGCTCGATCGCGACACGGTGGTCGCGGTGCGTCAGGCCGTGTCGCCCGACACGTACGCGGAGCTGCTCGGCGGGCTTCTCGAAGGATGGTCGCATGTCTTGGGTGAATTGCGCCAGGCCGCCTCCGCCCATCGGTTCGACGAACTGCGCGCCCGAACCCATGCCCTCAGGGGCGCATCGCTGAACCTGGGTCTGAAGCGCGTCGGCGAACTGGCCGGGGAGCTGCATGCGATTGTTCCCGGTGCACCGGTGGCCGAACTGACGCGCCTGATCGATCGGCTCGAATTGCAGTTTCGGGCGAGCGTCGAAGAGTGCCTGCGGCTCGGGCTGCTGCCGGACTCGGGCCACCATCACGATGGGTTCAGACCACGAGCGGCTCCGGCTCGAGCCTGATGCCGAAGCGGCCGTAGACACTCTCCTGGATCGCGCCCGCGAGCAGCATCACCTCCGAGCCGATCGCCCCGCCCCGGTTCACCAGCACCAGCGCCTGCTTCTCGTAGACGCCGGCCCGCCCGACACTCTTGCCCTTCCAGCCGCAGGCTTCGATCATCCAGCCGGCCGCGAGCTTGATGCTGCCGTCGGGCATCGGGTAGTGCACGATCTCCGGGTCGCGGCCGATGATGTCGCGGCACTGCTCGGGGGTGACGACCGGGTTCTTGAAAAAGCTGCCGGCGTTGCCGATCACCTGCGGGTCGGGCAGCTTGGCGCGGCGGATCGCGCAAACCCATTCGAACACCTGGTCTGCGCTCGGCGCGCGTTTGCCTGTCTATGCCATCTTGCGTTCGAGATCGACGTAGCCGAGCACCGGCTGCCAGTTCTTCGGCAGACGAAAGCGCACGCGCGTGATCACGGTGCGTGCGGCGAGCGAGTGCTTGAACACGCTGTCCCGGTAACCGAAGGCGCAGATGTCGGCGCGCAACGTCACCGTACGGCCTGTCACCAGGTCGACGGCGTCGAGCGATTCGAAGCGGTCTTGCAGTTCGACCCCGTAGGCGCCGATGTTCTGTACCGGTGCGGCGCCGACGCTGCCCGGGATGAGCGCGAGGTTCTCCAGCCCCGGCCAGCCGTTGCGCAGCGTGAAGGCGACGAGTTCGTGCCAGTTCTCGCCGGCGCCGGCCTCGACGATCCAGGCGTCCGGCCGGTCCTGCGCCAGCCGGATGCCGCGCACCTCGACCTTCAGCACGACCTGCGGCATGTCGCGCGTCAGGATGATGTTGCTGCCGCCGCCGAGCACGAACTTGGGCGCGCGGCCGAGCTTCGGGTGATCGACGACGCGCCGCACATCGGCATCGCTCGTCACGCGAACGAGCGTTCCCGCCACGGCCGGCAGGCCGAAGGTGTTGTAGGGTTTGAGGCTGACGCCCGACTCGATTTGCATGCCACAATTTTCGCCTATCGCTGATCGCAGAAACCTGCCCGTCGCAAGAACCCGTCTTCAAGAGATCACGCCCATGCCCAGCTTCGACACCGTGCTCGAACCCAATCTGGTCGAAGTCCGCAACGCCGTCGACCAGACCGCGAAGGAGATCGGCACGCGCTTCGATTTCAAGGGCTCGTCGGCGCGCGTCGAACTGAAGGAGAAGGAGCTGACCCTCTGGGCCGACAGCGATTTCCAGATCAATCAGGTGCTCGACATCCTGATTGCCAAGCTGACGAAACGCAGCGTCGACATCCGCTTTCTCGACCGCAGCGCGAAGATCGAGAAGATCGGCGGCGACAAGGTCAGGCAGCTGATCGTCGTGAAGAACGGCATCGACACCGAGACGGCGAAGAAGATCCAGACCTTCATCAAGCAGAGCAAGATGAAGGTGCAGGCCGCGATCCAGGGCGACGTGGTGCGCGTGACCGGCGCGAAGCGCGACGATCTGCAGGCCGCGATGGCGACGATCCGCCACGAGATCGCCGACGCGCCGTTGTCGTTCACGAACTTCCGTGACTGACGCCGCGC
>JANMAW010000367.1:0-2231 GCA_031360005.1 Rhizobacter sp. | reverse complement strand
CTCGACATTCCGAACAAGCTGCAGGCGCCCTCAGGCGCGCACTGGCTCGGCACCGACAGCCTCGGGCGCGACATCGTCTCGCTGCTGATCGTCGGCGCGCGCAATTCGATTGCGGTCGGCGTGATCGCGGTCGGCATCGGCATCGGGCTCGGCGTCGCGCTCGGGCTCGTCGCCGCGGCGCAGCGCGGTTGGGTCGAGGAGCTGGTGATGCGCTTTTCGGACTTCGCGTTCGCGTTCCCGGCGCTGCTGTCGGCGATCATGCTGACCGCGGTGTACGGGCCGGGCCTCACGACCTCGATCATCGCGATCGGCATCTTCAACGTGCCGGTGTTCGCGCGCATCACGCGCGCCGCGGCGAACGGCGTGTGGGCGCGCGAGTTCGTGCTCGCGGCGCGCGCCTGCGGCAAGGGCGCGTGGCACATCACGCTCGATCACGTGCTGCCGAACATCGCGTCGATCCTGATCGTGCAGGCGACAATCCAGTTCGCGGTCGCGATCCTGGCGGAGGCCGCGCTGAGCTACCTCGGCCTGGGCACGCAGCCGCCGCAGCCGTCGTGGGGCCGCATGCTCAACGAGGCGCAGCAGATGCTGTTCCAGGCGCCGCAGCTTGCGATCTACCCGGGCCTCGCGATCGCGGCCGCGGTACTGGGGCTGAACCTGATGGGCGACGGGCTGCGCGATCTGCTCGACCCGCGGCTGGCGCGGCTTCGATGAGCCGCGCGTCGCGTGTGCCGGCGCAGCGGCCGACGAGTCCGCGACCGGGCGCATCAAGCGAAAAGCCGCCCGCAGGCGGCTTTCGAAGAACGTCGAGCGATCAGCGCCTGGCGCGGCGGCGCGCGGCAAACCCGATCACGCCAAGCCCGGCCAGCAGCATCGCGTAGGTCGAGGGCTCGGGGATGCCGGGGGTCACGGTGATCTGCGCGGTCGAGTACAGGCTCGCAAAGAAGATGTTGTCGTCGTTCGTCGCATTCTGCGTGAAGATCGAGAACGAGGTGTCCCCGGTGTGCAGAAACGGCGCGAGGTTGTAGAACTCGTGGTCGTTGGCATAGCTGGCCGGAGCGCTCAGGGGCGCATCGCCGAGCCCGCCCACCGTGATCAGCGCTCCATTGGCCTGCGCGCCGTCGTCGTTGTTCCCTGCGTGGGTCGCGAGAGTCGATCCATTGATCGTGATCGTGGACTCCTGGTTGCAGCAACTGAACGAAATGCCCAGGCCCATCTGCGTGACAAAGCTGGCGGCGCTGGGGTCGGAGATCGGCCCGCTGAAGTTGACGGTCGTGGTCTCGCCGCCGGTGTTCTGGCCGCCGTCGAGCAGAACGACACTGCCCGACGCCAGCGACCCGAGCGAATAGACGATCGCCAGCACTTCACCGTCGATCACGGGGCTCAGGCTTCCCTCGTTCACGGCCCACGAGAAGCTGTTGGTCAAGGCACCGGCGGTGAACGACTGGATCAGCGAGGTGACGTCGGCCCGCGCTGTGTAAAAGCGCCCGATGTCGACGCGTGGGCTGTTCGCGCCGACGAGTGTGCTGAAGTTGCTGACGGCGGCGCCGTTGAGCGTGATGCCGGCGCCGTTGTAGGCCGCCAGGGTCGTCGGGCTGCCCGGGACGTTGGCCAGAGGCGTCCCGGCGCTGTACAGATACGCCTGCAGGATGGTGGCGCCGACCGGAATGTCGGCCTGCACGTTGCCCACCGCAGCGGCGGTGCTGCCGACGCCATCGACGCTGAGACCGACGTGGCCCGTCCAGGTGTTGACCGGATCGAGGCCGGCGAAAGCCGGGCTCGCCGCCGCGCCGATGGCACAACCGAGGATGGCTCTGACGATCGGTGCATGTTTCATCACTCGCTCCCGAAAAGGTGAACTGAGAACCGGACCACAAATATTGCACGTCAGCGCATCGTCGTGAAGCCCCTCCCCCAAGAACTAGGGAGCGCTAAAACCCGCGCGTCGTCTGCGCTCCGCCGCGAGCCTCGGCCGGGGTTTGCGTCGCGTCATGACCGTACCCGCGTGCACAATCCGCTGGTGCCCGCCCTTCCCGACCCATCGGCCGACGCGCCGCCGTTGCTCGAGGTCTCGAACCTGCGCGTCACGCTGAACACGCCGCGCGGCCCGGCCGACGCGGTGCGCGGCGTCAGCTTCGATCTCGCCCGAGGTGCCACGCTTGGGCTGATCGGCGAGAGCGGCTGCGGCAAGTCGATGACGGCGCTGGCGGTGATGGGCCTGCTGCCTGCCG
>JANMAW010000599.1:0-3414 GCA_031360005.1 Rhizobacter sp. | reverse complement strand
GCGATCGCGAACCCGCTGATCAACATCACGCTGCAGGGCCGCCACGACACCTACCCGAAGCGCCGCGGCATGACGCGCGTGCCCGAGCTGATGGCCGCCGGCATCAACGTCGCGTTCGGCCACGACTGCGTGATGGACCCGTGGTACGCGCTCGGCTCGGGCGACATGCTCGAGGTCGCGCAGATGGGGTTGCACGTCGCGCAGATGACCTCGACGGCGCAGATGAACGCCTGCTTCGATGCGGTCACCGTCAACGCCGCGAAGGCGATAGGGCTCGAGGGCTACGGTATCGAGATCGGTCATCACGCCGACTTCGTGCTGCTGCAGGCGCGCTCGCCGGTGGAGGCGATTCGCTTGCGCGCGAACCGCCTGATGGTGGTGCGTCGCGGCGAGGTCGTGGCGCATGCGCCGGCCGCGACCGCGACCCTCAACCTGCCCGATCGGCCGCAGAGTGTGGACTGGACGCTACGCCGCTGACCGCATTCGCCGCGGGCGCGCCGCTAAAATCGCTTTCGTCACCAGACTCGCGGCAAGCACACAGGGACTCAATGAAACTCATCGGTTCACTCACCAGCCCCTACGTTCGCAAGGTGCGCATCGTGATGGCGGAAAAAAAGCTCGACTACCAGCACGAGCTCGAGGACGTGTGGGCGAGTGACAGAATCCTGAAAGCCAATCCGCTCGGCAAGGTGCCGTGCCTGGTGCTGCCGGGCGGCGAGGCGGTCTTCGATTCGCGCGTGATCGTCGAGTACCTCGACACGCGCTCGCCGGTGAGCCGGCTGATCCCCGAAGGCAGCCGCGAGCGCATCGAGGTGCGCACCTGGGAGGCGCTGGCCGACGGCGTGCTCGACGCCGCGATCCTGGCGCGCCTCGAGCAGACCTCGAACCTGCGGACCGCCGAGCAGCGCAGCCAGGCCTGGACCGACCGCCAGCTGCAAAAGGTCAGCGTGTCGATCGCGGCCATCAGCACCGGGCTGGCCGACAAGCCCTGGTGTTCGGGCATCCATCTGTCGCTGGCCGACATCGCGGTGGGTTGTGCGCTCGGCTATCTCGCATTTCGCTTCCCGCAGATCGAATGGCGCGAGCCGCACGCCAACCTGGCCCGGCTCGCCGACAAGCTCAACGCGAGGCAGAGCTTCATCGACACCCAGCCGCCGGCCGCCTGAGGCCGACCGCCGGCGATCCTGGGCGGCTGCCGGTTCACGCAAAGAAGCGCAGCAAGCGGCCGGCGACTTCCGTCGGTAATTCCTCCGGGATGAAATGCCCGGCAGCCATCACCTCGCCGCTGACCTGCGCCGCGCATTGCACGCGCCACAACGCGAGCGGATCGAAGAGCTTGTGCACCACGCCGCGCTCGCCCCACAGCACCAGCGTGTCGCACGCGATTTTCTGGCCGGCGGCGCGCGACGTGCGGTCGTGGGCGAGGTCGATGGCGGCAGAGGCGCGGTAGTCCTCGCACGCGGCGTGGATTGCTTCGGGGGTGCAGAAGCAGCGTTCGTATTCGGCCAGCGCCTCGGGCTCGATGTAGCCAACGCCTTTCGAACCCCAGCCACCGAGGGCCCAATGCAGGTAGAACTTCGGGTCGCCGCCGAGCATGCGCTCGGGCAGCGGCGCCGGCTGGATCAGGTGGAACCAGTGGTAGTACAGGCTCGCGAACTGCATGTCGGTGGCGGCGTACATGTCGAGCGTCGGCGCGATGTCGATCAAGCAGAGGCGCCTCACGCGGGGCGCATGGTCGAGCGCCAGGCGATGCGCGACGCGCCCGCCGCGGTCGTGTCCGACGAGCCCGAAGCGCTCATGGCCGAGTTGCGCCATCAGCTCGGCCATGTCTCGCGCCATCGTGCGCTTGCTGTAGTTCGCGTGGTCGGGTTCGCCGGCGGGTTTCGATGAATCGCCGTAGCCGCGCAAATCGGGCAGCACGAAGCGAAAGCGCCCCTGCAATTCGCGCACGACGCGGTGCCAGATCGCATGCATCTGCGGGAAGCCGTGCAGCATCAGCAGCGGCGGCGCATCGGCCGGCCCGCCGATGCGCGCGACGATCTCGACGCCGTTGACATTGAAGCGGCGCCGCTCGAAACCGACGAACCAGCTCATCTCGTCTCCTCGTGGTGTGGTCGCTATACTGCCACCCAGCGCCGATTTGTTCCGGCTTGCGGGCGCTCAATAAATTCCGCTAAAGACAGGACGCTGGCCCCGGTGTCCCGCTTTCGCGGCACCGGGTTTTTCGTTTGGCGTCATGAATTCCGTCGGTACCGTCCAAGCCCAATCGATGCTTTTCGCGCAGCCGCTGCCGCTGCGCAGCGGCGCCCGGCTGCGTGACTACACGCTGGTCTACGAGACCTACGGCACGCTGAACACCGACCGCAGCAACGCGGTGCTGGTGTGCCACGCGCTGAACGCGAGCCACCATGTGGCGGGCACCTATGCCAGCCCCGATGGCGTCGCGATCAGGGGCAGCGAAGGCTGGTGGGACAACCTGATCGGCCCCGGCAAGCCGCTCGACACGAATCGCTTCTTCGTGATCGGCGTCAACAACCCGGGATCGTGCTTCGGCCCCACCGGCCCGATGCAGACCAACCCCGACACCGGCAGACCCTATGGCGCCGACTTCCCGGTCGTCACGGTCGAAGACTGGGTCGATGCGCAGGCGCGCCTGCTCGATGCGCTCGGCATCACGCAGCTTGCGGCCGCGATCGGCGGCAGCCTCGGCGGCATGCAGGCGCTGAGCTGGTCGTTGCGCTTCCCGCAGAGGCTGCGCCACTGCATCGCGGTGGCGACCGCACCGAACCTGTCGGCGCAGAACATCGCGTTCAACGAGGTCGCACGGCGCGCGATCGTCACCGACCCGGAATTCCATGGCGGCCACTTCTACGCGCACAACACGCTGCCGCGGCGCGGGCTGCGCGTGGCGCGCATGCTCGGCCACATCACCTACCTGTCCGACGACGCGATGGAGGCGAGGTTCGGCCGCGAGCTGAAGAACGGAGCGCCGACCTACAGCACGCAGGACGTCGAGTTCGAGATCGAGAGCTACTTGCGCCACCAGGGCGACAAGTTCAGCGAGTACTTCGACGCCAACACCTACCTGCTGATTACCCGCGCGCTCGACTACTTCGACCCGGCGCGCGAATTCGGCGGCGACCTGACGGCCGCGTTCGCTGCTGCGGTGTGCAAGTTCCAGATCATCAGCTTCACGACCGACTGGCGCTTTGCGCCGGCGCGATCGCGCGAGATCGTCAAGGCGCTGGTCGACCACAAGCGCGACGTGAGCTATGCCGAGATCGATGCGCCGCACGGCCACGATGCCTTCCTGCTCGACGATCCGCGCTATCACGGCCTGCTGCGCGCCTGCTTCGACAACATCGCGAAGGAGCGACCCGAGCCGAGCGCCGAGCCGCCTCAAGCCGGCGAGCG
>JANMAW010000577.1:0-2699 GCA_031360005.1 Rhizobacter sp. | reverse complement strand
CGGGCCTTCCAGTCGTCGGGCATCATCTGGCCGGTTTCGGCGTAGTAGCCGCAGTGGGCCCAGTCGAAGGGATGGAACTCCAGCGCGATGTCGAAGCGCTGCGCGTCCTCGCCGCCACCCGCCGCTTCGGCATCACGCTGGCGCTGACGCACATCGACTGGGCGAGTTGCGACCACTACTCCGCGACCGGCCAGATGATGCCGGATGACTGGAAGGCACAGCTCCAGGGCATGGATGCGCTGCTCTTCGGCGCCGTCGGCTGGCCCGCGATGGTGCCGGACCATGTCTCGCTGTGGGGCTCGCTGCTGAAGTTTCGCCGCGAGTTCGACCAGTACATCAACCTGCGCCCGGTGCGACTGTTCGATGGCGTGCCGTGCCCGCTGGTCGACAAGAAAGGCCGGCCGCGCCGGCCCGGCGACATCGACTTCTTCGTCGTGCGCGAGAACACCGAAGGCGAGTACACCAACCTCGGCGGCACGATGTACGCCGGCACCGACCGCGAGATCGTGATCCAGGAGGCGGTGTTCTCGCGTCACGGCACCGACCGGGTGCTGAAGTTCGCGTTCGAACTCGCACGATCGCGCGCACGCAAGCACCTGACCGTGGCGACCAAGTCGAACGGCATCGCGATCAGCATGCCCTGGTGGGACGGGCGCGCCGACGCCATGGCCGAACATTTCCCCGGGGTCACCGTCGACAAGCAGCACATCGACATCCTCTCGGCGCGCTTCGTGCTGGAGCCCACGCGCTTCGACGTGGTCGTCGCATCGAACCTGTTCGGCGACATCCTCTCCGACCTCGGCCCCGCCTGTACCGGCACGATCGGCCTGGCACCATCGGCGAATCTGAACCCCGAGCGCGACTTCCCGTCGCTGTTCGAGCCGGTGCACGGCTCGGCCCCCGACATCTTCGGCAGGAACATCGCGAACCCGGTGGCGATGATCTGGTCGGCCGCGCTGTTGCTGGACTTCATCACCGAAGGCAAGGGTGCCGGCCGGGCCGCGCACGATGCGATCCTCAAGGCGATCGAGACGGTGCTGTCGAACGGCCCGCGGACCGGCGACCTCGGCGGCGGCGCGTCGACGACCGAGGTCGGACAGGCGATCGCGGCGCTGGTCGAGACGGCGGCAGGCTGAACCCCTGTAGGCGTCCGCCGACACCCGAACGCTCACTCGGCCGAGAGACTCGGTCGGCGGAGCGGACCACCATCAAGACTCCCGAGCCTCAGCTCGTTACCAAGCAGGAGTGTGCATGGACCCGACCCACCGACCCGAAGCGTATGGCGTCTTCAAGCCCGTGGGCCACGTGATCGTGTCGTTCCCGACCGAGGCCGACCAGCAGGGTGCACTGTCCACCTTGCTGGGCAACGGCTTCGAGGACGACGACATGACCGTCTTCTCACCCGAGCAGATGGTGCGCCAGGCCGACATCGACATCGAGCAAGCCGGCCTGCTGGCATCGATAGGGCCGGAACTGAACCTGGTGAAGGCGAATCGCGAACTGGCGCAGCAAGGTCACAGCTTCCTGGTGATCCACGCTCCGAGCGACGCGCGGGCGCAGCAGGTGGCCGACATCGCCCGGCGTTTCCATGCGACGCGGGCGCAGAAGTACGGTCACTTGCTGATCGAGGAATTGATCGAGGTCGGTTCCGGCGAGGCACAGGTCGCCGAATCACCCGATCGGGGTCTCGACGCGCAGAACCGATCGGGCGTCGAAGGCCGCCCGATGCAGGCGGGTCGCTGAGGCTCAGTCCGGCGCTGCGCCGACGCGTGGCAATCGGCCGGTCACCGGGTATTGCGGGTCGTTGTATCCCGGCGTTGACGCATGACCGGTGCTCACCAGGGCGCTGACGAAGGCTTCGTCTTCGGCGCCGAACGGTGCGTGCAACGCGTCGAGATAGTCCTGCCACTGCGCGAGCGTTCTCGGCCCGCCGATCAGGCCGTTCACGAGCGCGTTGTTCCAGACCCAGCCGAGCGCCAGTTGCGTCGGCGTCAGCCCACGCGATCGTGCATGCTCGGCCATGCGGTGGGCGAGGGCAAGCGATTCGGGCCGAAACTCGGTTTGCATGATGCGCATGTCGTTGCGCGCCGCGCGCGAGCCTTCGGGCGGCGCGGCGCCGGGCTGGTACTTGCCGCTGAGCACACCGCGTGCCAACGGGCTGTAGACCACGGCGCCGAGGCCATAGTGCGCACAGCACGGCAGAAGCTCGGTCTCGATCGCGCGCGACATCGCGTTGTACGGCGGCTGGCAGACGATCGGCGCGGCGATGCCCATCGCGCGGCACATCTCGGCGACGCGTGCGATGCGCCAGGCGCGAAAGTTCGACAGACCGAAGTGATGCACTTTGCCGCGCTCGACCAGCTGCGCGACGGCCGCGAGCGTTTCCTCGAGTGGCGTGCTCGCGTCTTCGCGGTGCAGGTACAGCACGTCGACCCAGTCGGTGCCGAGGCGCTTCAGGCTCGCGTCGACCGCGCTGACGATGTGCCGGCGCGACAGCCCGCGATCGTTCGGCCCGGGGCCCATCGGGTTCGCCAGCTTGGTCGCGAGGATCCAGTGATCTCGGTCTGACGCGATCAGCCGACCGGTGATGCGCTCGGACTCACCGGCCGCGTACGCATTGGCAGTGTCGATCGCGTTGACGCCGGCCTCGCGCGACGCGGCGACGATGCTCGCGGCCTGCGCCGCATCGGTCTGGTCGC
>JANMAW010000539.1:0-3039 GCA_031360005.1 Rhizobacter sp. | reverse complement strand
GACAGGTAGCCGCCGGCCTGGTGCGTGTGGCCGACGATGTTGCCGAGATCGACATACGCCGCGGTGATCGACAGGCTCTTGGTCGGCGCCCACGCGATGAAAAGATCCTTCCAGTCGTCTTCCTGGAACGGTGCACCGGCGAACGCGAGGTTGTCGGGCTTGAAGCGGTATTCGGCGCCGATCGCCAGGTTCCTGCGCAACAGCCACGCGACCGAGACTTCGGGCTTGAAGCTGTAGCGGCTCATGTCGGCCGAGCCGAAGCCGAGCAGGCCGTTCTGATTCGCCCGGGTCGCGCGCAGAGTGCCGTTCACCAGAATGCCTTGGGCGAGAAATAGCTTGGTCGCGCTGACGTACAGATCGACCCCGTCGCGTTTGGCAGCTACCGAATCGAGCACGCCGCCCACCGCAATGCCGGGATTCAGGTGCTTGAACTCCGCGCCGACCGCGATCTGCGGCATCCAACTGTCGGCGTCGAGCACCGCGTCACCGGCGACCTTGAGCTTGACGCCGACGATGTCGAGCTTCAGCGTGGTGTCGGGAACGACGATGCTGGCATTGAACTCCTGTCGCGCGATGGAGATCTCGACGCGGTCCTGCAGGCCGATGGCGGCACCGTATGCGGTCAACGCGTAGTCCTGCGTCCTGGCGCGGGTGACGAACGCCGTCCCGCCGAACTCGCCGTCGGTCGCGTAACTGCCGATCACCGCCCAGGGTGTCAACCCTCCGCCGGCCGCGCCGTCGATGCTGCTGACGCCACCGGTCAGCAGCAGCTTGCCGTTGCCGGCGCCGATCGAAGCGGCCGGCGGCGCCGGCTGGGCCAGCACATTGGACGCCGGCACTGCGAGCGCAATGCACAGAGGCAGGAAGCTCAAGGAACAGTGGCTTTGGATCATGGAGCGATGGTGACGGCTGCGGATGTCAGTCGCAGCGGCGCACAAACTGCAAGACGGTGTTGAAACGGCAATGATTGTCGGCGCGGTTGCGGATCGTTCAGGTGACTCTCACCGTGAGAATCCACACGCCCGAGGCGGCGGCGTTCAAGCCCGGGGCAGCAACGCGCGCAATTCCGGGCAGGTCCATGCCGGCGGGTGGCTCACTCGCCGAAGCCGGCCCGCCGTCGGAGGCGGGCGGTCTCGGCTCGACCGTTCGTCGGGATCCACCCGATTGCGGGGGTTGCGGTTACCGGATCCAGCGCCGAAGGTTCTTGTTCGGACCCAACCGGGCGCCGACCCCAAAGGAGATGCCGCCATGCCGATGACTCGCCTGTGCGCCGCCTTGGCGGCCTGCCTAGCGGCCGCAAGCGCCTTCGGCGCCGGCCTCGCGCCCGACAGCTACAACATGCTCAACGGCAACACCGGTTCCTACAATTACTGGGACGAGAGTTACAACGGTGCCGGTTGCGTCACGTGCGACAACGCGGCGTTGACCGGTGGCCGCGGCGACCTGACCGACGGCATCATCGCCACTGCCAACTGGTTCGACACCGAAGCCCCTGCCGGCCCCGGCCCGTACGTCGGCTGGACCATCGATCCGACGATCACCTTCCACTGGAACGCTGCCGTCAGCATCGGCTCGGTGACCTTCCATCTTGATGACTCGAACGGCGCCGGCGGCGTCAGTGCACCGTCGGGCGTCATCGTCGACGGCACCAGCTTCGCAATCGCCGAGCCGGCTGGATCGGCGCCGTTCGCGTTCACGGCCAGTGGCCTTTCGTTCAACGGCACCGACCTCGTCGTGACACTCCAGCGCAAGAACGGCTGGGTGTTCCTCAGCGAAGTCGAGTTCAACGGGACGACCGCCGCGGTGGCGGAACCCGAAACCTACGCGCTGATGCTGGCGGGCCTCGGCGCCATCGCGACCATCGCGCGCCGCCGCCGGGCCCGCTGAGGTTCGCCGCACAACCGAACGGGCGCCGCGGCGCCCGCGTTCTGCGGCGACGCGATGGCGTCGATTCAGCGGCCGGAAGGGATTGAGGCACGTCGATCTCGGCACCACCAAGCCGGCGCGATCACGGAGGCGACTTGAACAATCTTCCCAGAATTCGCGCTCGACCGATCGCGTGCTGACCGGGCCCGGCCGGCAACTCGACGTTCAATGCGGCGGCGCTGCGGCATCGAACAGCGGCAGGCTGTAGCTGGCACGGGCCTCGCGCGCCGCCGGCGGCGCACCGGCTTCGACGCCGGCTTGCGGGGCCACCAGCTCGGCCAACGTCGCTAGCGCGCCAGCGCGCACGCCGAGCAGGCGCAGCCGTCGCGTCAGGTCGACCCGTTTCAGGCATTCGCCCGCGGCGCGTCGGATCGTGTGCGCGTCCATCGTGTGTGCCGGCAGGCGCAGGTCCCGCGTGACCGATCTGAAATCAACGAAGCGCAGCTTGATGCCGATCGTGCGGCTCGCATACCCCTTGCGCGCCAGATCGCCGGCGAGCTGCACGCACAGCTCGGTGAAGATGGCGCCCAGTGCGGCGCGGTCGCGCACCGCATGCAGGTCGCGTTCGAAGGTAGTTTCGCGGCTGATCGACTTCGGCTCGCTGAAGGTGACCACCGGCTGCTCATCGCGACCGTGGGCAGCCTCGTGCAGCCACGCGCCATAGCTCTTGCCGAAGTGCTCGATGAGCCACTGAGGGTCGGCCGCGGCGACGTCGCCGATGGTGTGGATGCCGAACGCCGCGAGCTTTTCGGTCGCCTTCGGGCCGATGCCGTTCACCTTTTTCGCAGGCAGCGGCCAGATGCGCGCTTCGATGTCATGCGCCGCGAGCAGCGTCAGGCCATCGGGCTTGTCGAACTCGGAACAGATTTTGGAGAGCAGCTTGTTCGGCGTCACGCCGACCGAGCAGCTCAGCCCGGTGGCGGCGCGCACCGCGTCCTTCAGCCGCTGTGCGATGGCGCGCCCCCCATCGGCCTGCGCGCCGGGCACGTCGGTGAGATCGATGTAGATTTCGTCGATGCCGCGATCCTCGACCAGCGGCGTCAGCGCGCGCACCGCGGCCTTGAACATCCGCGAGTACTTGCGGTACTCGTCGAAGTCGATCGGCAGCAGCAC
>JANMAW010000521.1:0-5233 GCA_031360005.1 Rhizobacter sp. | reverse complement strand
TGGAAGCGCAGCCTGTTCGGCGACATGCACGCCTACGGCGAAGAAGGGGTGCGCTTCTACACCAAGCAGAAGTCGATCATGCAGCGCTGGCCGGCGAGCATCGGCAAGGGTGCCGAGTTCGTGATGCCGACGTCGAAGTAGCGGCCGCGCGTCAGGCCCCGACCACGCCGCCGTCGCGACGCCGGATCACCACCGTCGCCGAGCGCGGCCGGCCGCCATCGGGCCACTTCGAGATCTTCATCGGATCGGCCGGGTCGCTGCGCTCCGACGGGCTCTCGCCGGGGTGCTGGATGTTGACGAACAGCGTGCGCAGGTCGGGCGTCGAGGTGACGCCGGTGATCTCGCAGCCGGCCGGCCCGGTCAGGAAGCGGCGGATCTCGCCGGTCGTCACGTCGGCGGCGAGCATCGCGTTGTGGCCCAGCCGCGCCAGGTCGCCCTTGCCCATCGCCGAGGTCGACATGTCGGTCTGGATCCACAGCACGCCGCGGCCGTCGACCCACAGGCCATCGGGGCAGCCGAAGCTGTCGCCGTTGACGTTGCCCCTGGCGTCGGCACGTTCGTTGGATGAATCGCCCGCGAGTACGAAATGGTTCCATCGGAAGCTCGTGCCGTCGAAGTCGCCATCTTCCTGCCACCTGATGATGTGGCCCATCGTGTTGTTGGCGCGCGGGTTCGCGGCGTCGACGGCCGGCTGCTTGTCGGCGCCGCGGCTGCTGTTGTTGGTCAGCGTGCAATAGACCGCGCCCCGTTGCTGGTCGACCGCGATCCACTCCGGCCGATCCATCCTGGTCGCGCCGAGCAGGTCGCTGGCCTGGCGCGTCTTGATCAGCACCTCGCCCTGATCGCTGAACCCGTTGGCCGCCGTCAGCGGCCCCTGGTCATGGGTGAGCGCAAGCCAGCGGCCCGTGCCCTGCGCGTCGAAGCGCGCGGCGTACAGCGTGCCGTGGTCGAGCAGTGCTCGGTTCGACGCGGCGCCGCCCGGCGCGATCCGGTCGCGGCTGACGAACTTGTAGATGTACTCGAAGCGCGAGTCCTCGCCGCTGTAGACCACCGCACGACCGTCCTTCGTGACCGCGACGGTCGCGCCCTCGTGCGCGGCACGCCCAAGGGCGCTGCGCTTGACCGGCGTCGAGCTCGGGTTCAGCGGGTCGATCTCGACCACCCAGCCGAAACGGTTCGGCTCGTTCGGGTGCTTCGTCGCATCGAAGCGTTCGTCGTGTTCGTGCCAGCGGTAGCCGCCACCGCCCTTGCGCAGGCCCCAGCGCCGGCCATGGGCATCGGGCTGGTCGGGGCCGTCGAAGTAACCGATGAAGTTCTCCTCGCAGGTGAGGTACGTCCCCCAGGGCGTGATGCCGCTGGCGCAGTTGTTCAGCGTGCCGAGCACGCGCCGGCCCTGTGGGTCGGCGGCGGTGCGCAGCAGCGCGTGGCCGGCAGCCGGCCCGCTGACGAGCATCGGCGTGGTCGCCGTGATGCGGCGCGCCCACGGCGAGGGCCGCACCATTTCCCAGCGGCCGCCTTTGTTCTCGACCTCGATGACCGACACGCCGTGTGCGGCCTGCGCCTTGCGCACCTTCTGCGCGGTCCAGGTCGCCATGCCATCGGCATGCAGCAGGCCGTCGTCGACATACTCGTGGTTCATCACCAGCAGGCCCGAGCTCGAACCGTTCTGCGCGAAGAAGTGGATGCCGTCGTGGTGCATCCCCATCTGCGCCTCCTGCTCGGCCGCGCTGTTGCCCGCGTCGGGCTTGAAGGCCGGCATCTCGCCGGAGAGCCCGACCGGCTCGCCCCAGGCGGCGATCACCTCGGCGGTGTAGCCCTCGGGCACGACGACGGTGTCGGCGGTCGAGACCGGCACGCTCTTGAAGCCCAGGCCCGCGCCGCCGTATCCGATCCCACCGCCGCTCGCGCAACCGGCCAGCGGCGCCAGCAAGGCGCCGGCCGCGGCGCCGAGACCGCCGCGCAACACGATGCGCCGGGCCGGGTCGGAGACCTCATGGATGGTCGGGTTGGCCGAAAGGTTGCTGTCTTCCATCGCATCGAAGTCTTTGGCCATCGGGATCTCCAAGGTTTGCTCAACCCGTCATCCTGACGGAGGATCGGTGACAGCGGCGTGACAAGACCTACAGTTTCTCGGTCTCGCCGGCGCGCGGTTGCCACTTCATCAGGTGCTTCTCGATGCGCCCGACCGCAGCATCGAGCAGCAGCGCGAACAGCGTCAGCACCAGGATACCGGCCATCACGGTATTGATGTCGAATGCGCCCTCGGCCTGCAGGATCAGGTAGCCGACACCGCGCGACGAGCCGAGGTATTCACCGACGACCGCGCCGACGAATGCCAGCCCGACGCTGGTGTGCAGTGAGCTGAACACCCAGCTTGTCGCGCTCGGCAGGTAGACGTGGCGCAGCAGCTGTTTGTGCGACGCGCCGAGCATGCGCGCGTTCGCCAGCACGACAGGGCTCACTTCCTTCACGCCCTGGTAGACGTTGAAGAACACGATGAAGAACACCAGCGTGACGCCGAGCGCGACCTTGCTCGCGATGCCGAGGCCGAACCACACCGCGAAGATCGGCGCGAGGATCACGCGCGGCATGCTGTTCAGCGCCTTGATGTACGGGTCGGCGATCGCGGCGGCCAACGGGCTCAGCGCGAGCCACAGGCCGAGCCCCAGCCCGAGCGCGGTGCCGATGCCGAACGCGAGCACGGTCTCGAGCAGCGTGACCCACAGGTGCTGGTAGATGTCGGCGCGCGTCACGAACCAGGCCCAGATGCGACTGAAAATCTTCACCGGCTCGCCGAAGAAGAACGCCGCCTGCTGGTCGTTCTCGAACATGATCGGCGGGATCAGCCCCGGCTTGGTGATCACGTGCCAGATCACGAATACCGCGAACAGCAGGCCGATCTGCCAGAGGAGCAGGTTCGCGTGGCTCGGTTTGATGCGCTTCCACATGGGTCGGCCGCCTCAGGCAGCCAGCTGCTGCCGGTAGCCCTTGAGCACTTCTTCGCGCAGCACCGCCCAGATGGCCTGGTGCAGCTCGACGAAGCGACGTGTGGTGCGCACTTCGGCCACATCGCGCGGCCGATCGAGATCGATGTCGAACTCGCCGATCGGGTGCGAGGCCGGCCCGGCGCTCAGGCACACCACGCGGTCGCTCATCGCGATCGCCTCGTCGAGGTCGTGCGTGATGAACAGCACCGCCTTTTTCTTCGCTGCCCACAGCGCCAGCACTTCGTTCTCCATCAGCTGGCGGGTCTGCACGTCGAGCGCCGAGAACGGTTCGTCCATCAGGATGATGTCGGGGTCGAGCACGAGTGTCTGCGCCAGGCTCACGCGCTTGCGCATTCCGCCGGAGAGCTGGTGCGGGTAACGGTCACCGAAGCCGCCGAGGCCGACCCGCCTGAGCCAATCCTCGGCCTGCGCGCGGGCATCCGTCGCAGCGCGGAACTCGAGTCCCGCCATCACGTTCTGCAATGCGGTGCGCCACGGCATCAGGCTGTCGGACTGGAACATGTAGCCGGCACGCGCGTTGATTCCGTCGAGCGCCTTGCCGAACACCCGGACCTCGCCGGTGCTTGGCCCGAGCAGCCCCGCGGCCACGTTCAGCAGCGTGCTCTTGCCGCAGCCGGTAGGGCCGACGACCGAGACGAACTCACCCGCGCCTACCGTCAACGTCACGTCGCGCACCGCGGTGTAGCGCTGGTTGGCGTCGTCCTTCGAGACGAAAGTGCACGCGACGTCGATCAGGCTCAGCGCGGGCTCAGCCCCTGGGGTACTTGGCATTGGCGCGCTTGACGAACTCGTTCGTGACGATCGCTGCGAGATCGATCTTTGCATCGGCGATCTCCGGGTCGATGCTGGCGAGCGCGCGGCGCGCGGTTTCGGCGCCGGCCTCGGGGAACATGCCGTCGACCGACAGCGCCCCCTTGGCCGCGCGGAAGGCATCGACATACACCGCGCGGTCGCCGAGCAGGTAGCTCTCGGGCACCGCGTTGATGATGTCGCTCGCGCCCGCCGCCTGGATCCACTTGTCGGCGCGCACGATCGCGTTGGCGAGGGCCTGCACCGTGGCCGGGTTCTTGTCGATGAAGCTCTGCGGCGCATACAGGCAGGCGGCCGGCATCGGGCCGCCGAAGATGCGGTCGGCCTCGGCGACAACGCGCGTGTCGGTCACGACCTTCAGGTCACCCGAACGCAGCAGCAGCGTGATCACCGGGTCGAGGTTGCTGATCGCGTCGATCTGGCCGGCGCGCATCGCCGCCACCGCACCGCTTCCGGCGCCCACGCCGATGATCGACACATCGCCCGGCTTCAGCCCGGCCTTCGCGAGCACGAAGTTCGCGAGCACGTTGGTGCTCGACCCCGGCGCGGTGACGCCGAGCTTCTTGCCCTTCAGCTCGGCCACGCTCTTGAAGTTGGGCATCGTCTTCGGGTTCACGCCGAGCACGATCTGCGGCGCACGGCCCTGCAGCGCGAACGCGCGCAGGCGCTGGCCCTTGACCTGCATGTTGATGGTGTGCTCGAACGCGCCGGAGACCACATCGGCGCTGCCGCCGATCATCGCCTGCAGTGCGCGCGAGCCGCCGGCGAAATCGGCGATCGTCAGCTCCAGCCCTTCGTCCTTGAAGTAACCCCGGCTCTCGGCGATCGTCAGCGGCAGGTAATAGAGCAGATTCTTGCCGCCGACCGCGATCGTGAGCCTGGGCTTTTCGATCGATTCGGCATGGACGAGCGCCGGCAGGGCAGCCAGGGCGGTCGCAGCGACAACGAAACAGCGGCGTTGCATGAACACGGTCTCCGATTGAAGTGGCGTCGAATCTAGCGTGGCGCAAGGCGATGCGACAGCGGGGAAACACACCCCTCGCGCGGCATGCAGGGTCGGCCCCGTAGAATGAATTTCGATGAAGTCCTCCCTCCTGCGGCATGCCACGCTGCCCACCCTCGTGCTGACCTTGTCGCTCGGGCTCTCGTGCGTGGCGCACGCCCAGCCCGGTGCCGGCACCCCGCCTGCGGGCGACGCTCCCACCGCAGCCGCCGCTCCGGCGCCGCCCGAAAGCGCCGCTTCCGCGCCGCTTTCGCTGTCGGCGCGCAAGGTTTACGAACAGGCGCGCTCGCAGCTGCTGCAGATCCGCACCGTGCTGAAGGGCCGCGCGAGCCAGACCTCGGTCGGCTCGGGGTTCTTCGTTTCGCGCGAGGGCCACATCATCACCAACTTTCACGTCGTCGCCGCGGCGGCG
>JANMAW010000516.1:0-2659 GCA_031360005.1 Rhizobacter sp. | reverse complement strand
GCGCAATACCTCGTCGTTGCCAGCACGCTCGACAAGGCCTCGGCGCCCGAGGAGTACGACCATGCGAATGAATTGAGCCTGGAGCTCGCGATGCTGCTGCCCGGCCGGATCTACCGCGCGATGGTCGAGGCGGCCGCGCATCCCGATGGCAAGGTGAACCAGGCCTCGGTGGCGCTGATGTTACGCAAGGAGCTGTTCGCTCCGTTCGAATCCGACCTGCAGCCCGAGCAGATCGCCTTCCACGCCCCGGGTGCACCACCGAAGCCGCGCAACAAGTCGCACTGACGGGCAGGCGCCGCCGCCTTCGCGTTGAGTTCGGCGCGTCGCTCGGCAACGATGTCTTGCTGCTGCATAGCGCGATCGCACCGATCGCGGGAAGCGTCAGCCGCGCCGAGCCGCTTCGATCGCAGCGATGTCGATCTTTCTCATCCCCATCATGGCTTCGAACGCGCGCTTGGCCGACGCTCGATCAGGATCGACGATCGCGGCCGTCAGGGCGCGTGGCGTGATCTGCCACGACAACCCCCACTTGTCCTTGCACCAGCCGCATTCGCTTTCCTGGCCGCCGTTGCCGACAATCGCGTTCCACAAGCGGTCCGTTTCGGCCTGGTTGTCGGTCGCAACCTGGAACGAGAAAGCCTCGTTGTGCTTGAACGCCGGGCCCCCGTTCAGGCCGAGACAAGGGATGCCCATCACCGTGAATTCGACTGTCAAGACATCGCCCTGCTTGCCCGCGGGATAGTCGCCAGGCGCGCGATGGACAGCTCCCACCGAGCTGTCCGGGAACGTCTCGGCGTAGAACTTCGCGGCGTCCAACGCGGCGCCGTCGTACCAGAGACAAATCGTGTTCTTGCTGACCATCTTGGTTCTCCAAAAATCGGGACAGACACGTGAATCCAAGCCGCGCAGGCAGCCCGACTGCTTCGGCAACTTGCGTACCATCGGGTGGCGCCCATGCGCGATCGTCCGCCAGGGCGCCGATCGAGTGGAATCGTATTCGCAAATGGGATCAAGGTCATGGCCGACGCGCGCTTTCACGGTACCGACGACCGAGACCGACCCTGAGCTGCCAGTCGAGACCTCAGATTGCTCGCCGGATACCAGTCATTAGGAATGTCGAGTAGCGGGCCCCAGCTGAATGGCGCCCGGTTGCCGCCAGGTGGGATGAGCAGTCGGCAGCGCCGGTATGCTGCTGAGCACGGAGGAAGCCATGACACTGCCGCTGAAGGACTTGGCAAAGCTGAACCAGATCATCGTTCGCCTACAAAGCGGTCGCTTCGACGCCAACGACGTGGACGGGTTGCTCATCAAGCTCAGGCCCTACGCCCGCTCAAGGAAAGTCTTCCGCGAAATATCGCATTTCGTCGCGCACTCCGACGCGCGTGACCAAGGCATGGCTCTCGAATCGATAACGGGCTTCGTCGATTCAATGCGGTTCTTCCAAGAGTACACAGGGGCGAAGCGGTCGCTAGACCTCGGCGCACCGTTCCCCGCATATGTCTATAGGCTGTTCTTATCGCAAGCCCGACTCGCAGATAAACAGCAGCTGAAGACCAAATTCAAGATGAGTCATGACACGCTGATCAATAAGATCAAGGCTAACTTTGAGGTTGACGTCAACAGCGACACATTCTCACTGCGATCAAATAAGGGCGGCATCGAGCTGTTTGAAGCGCTTCAATATGTGATCGGCTTCATCCATTCCAGACCGGCCTTCCACGTTCGCGACTTCCACAAGGAACTGAAAGAGGTCATGCGTTCAGAGAAGGTTGCTTTCGACGAACAACACTGGGATGCGCAGGCTGATCACATGTCGCTTGCAATCCTGTGTCTTGTCTCCAACACGACGTTCGTGCTCGCCGATAAGACCCGTGCGACCTGCAAGCTGCAAACGGAGCACCATTTCAGGCTTCTGTTTGGCGAGCGCCGGCTACCTACCGGGGCCCTGAGTTCGGAGCCGAGGATCTTCGGAAGACTGATGATTCTCGGCGAGGCAACGGTCAACAGCGCAAACAAGCCGCCTCTGCGCGTCGGCTTCCCGCTGATCGACACCGACCTCGATCCTCATAACCACTGCGACTCAAAATTGTTCATTCAAGAGAAAGCGCCGAGCGACTTTGGCGACTGCCAGGTCGAAATCATCAACTTGGCTCCGGACATGTCGCTCACGGACGACTTCAAGCTCGTGCGCACCGATTCGTTGATTCAGTGACAACATGCGGCTCTCCCGAGCAGCTATCTGTCAGCCCCTGACGAAAAAGTCCACGCAACGATCGGCGTACTCGTTGTTCACGCTGTTCAGGACGCGATCCCTTGTCATCGCGAGAACTCCCCGGCTTGAAGCGGGCCATCACCGAGAACTGTAGTCGGCCGTGCCCTCAGCCGGCCGACGGCGTGCGCGCTTCGCGCAGGATCGCCTGCGCGCGCAGGATCACCGGCTTGTCGACCATCTTGCCGTCGAGCGCGACGGCGGCGCCGTGGCTTGCGTTCGCGACCGCCAGCACGCGCTCGGCCCACGCCACGTCGTCGGCGCTCGGGCTGAAGCTGCGGTTCACCGCATCGACCTGGCGCGGGTGGATGCACAGCTTGGCACCGAAGCCCAGGCGCCGCGCGCGTTGCGCGTCGAGTTCGACCTCGGCCAGGTCGTCGATCGCGGTGC
>JANMAW010000503.1:0-2573 GCA_031360005.1 Rhizobacter sp. | reverse complement strand
GGTCGCGAGCACCGACAACCGCAACTGGGAGCTGCTGCCGTCGCACCACGCGGCGAGCACGCCCGAGCGCCGCTTCAGCCAGAGCCGGGCGATCGCGCTCGACATGGAGAGCGCGACGATCGCCGCGAACGGCTTCCGCTTCCGCGTGCCTTACGGCACCTTGCTGTGCGTCAGCGACAAGCCGCTGCACGGCGAGATCAAGCTGCCCGGCATGGCAAACCACTTCTACCGCGAGCGCGTCGACCAGCACCTGCGCATCGGCATCCGCGCGATCGAGCTACTGCGCGAAGCCGGCGTCGATCAGTTACACAGTCGCAAGCTGCGCAGCTTCGCGGAGGTCGCATTCCAATGACGCGGAGCGACGACGATGTTCACGGGCACGGCTGCTGCGGCGGCAGCACGCCGAGCCTGATCGTCTTGGCCGGGCGACCGTGATGGTCGCCGGTCACGAGATCGAAGGCGACGAGATTCGTGACGCCGGCGGGAACGCCATCGCCCTCCGCAAGCACGTAGATCGCGCCTCGGCGCTGCAACTCGTCGGGGCGAACCCACGGGGTCGCCTGTTGGCTGTCGAACACCTGCAGTTGCCCGCCCGAATAGAGCGATACCAGACCGGCGTCGAACGCCGTGCCGGCCACATAGCGCAGCGGGCAGCGGGTGCTTTTCGTCCAGTGCGCGACCGCCGCGAGCGCCAGACGCTGCGCCGGGTACATCGTGTCGATCCGGCGTTTCGTCAGCACGCGCGTCGGGTCATGGTGCTCGATCGCATACCAGGCGAGGCTGGCGCCATGCACCAGCAGCGCCACCCACACCAGGCGCCGCAGGTCGATGGAGGTGCGGCGGTCCCACCGGTACGCGAGCCACAGGCTGAAGAACTGCAGCGCCTGCACGCCCCAATGGTTGCGCAGGCTCACCCCGCCGGCTAGCGCCATCAGGATGAGCACGAGGACGCCGGTCCAGACCAGCCCGAACATCCAGGCGGACAAGTCAACGTCGACTGCGGCAGCGGGTGCCGGCACCGCTTCCGGCGACGAGTCGCGCCGGGACAGGGCCCAGCACAGCGCGATCGCCAGCAACGCCGGGAACCAGAGGCGAACCTGGTTCGCGACGAACGACGCGATGAAACCGAGACGCTGCCCCGGGCCCGCCGATTCGATCGCGTCAGAGGCATAGCGCAAGGTGCTGAAGTCGTGCCGGGCGACCCACACCGCATGCGGCGCGCACACCAGCAGCAGCACCGTTAATGCCAGCAGCAGCCCGCCCCATTGCGCCGGGCGCTTCAGGCGGCCAGTCCAGCCCAGCGCGAGCAGCAACCCGGCCAGCGGCACCACGGCCTGGTATTTGGACAGCAGCGCCGCCCCGGCGGCCAGACCCGTGGCGACCCACCACGCTGCGCGGCCGCGGCCCGCGCCGGTCGCACGCATCGCGAACCAGACGGCTGCGGCGATGCACAGCACCAGCACGGTGTTGTGGTTGTAGAGCTGGGCGCGCTGTGAAAATGTCTGGTTCAACCCCCACAGCACGACGGCCGCCGCGGCAAGCCGGTCGCCGAGCAACTCGCGCCCTATCAGCCAGCTGAAGCCGGCTGTGCCCAGCAGAGACAGCGCCGCCAGCAGGTAGGCCCAGTAGACCGACGGGCCGAACAGCTTGACGACCGCGCCGAGCGCCCATGAGGGCAGCGGCGGGTGCTTGTGGTAGCCGAGCTGCAGGCTCTGTGCCCAGTTGAACTGCTCGATGTTGTCGCCGAACTGCGCGGTGTTGAAGCTGGCCGACCACAGCACCCACAACACGATCACGGCCATGCTGATCGACACGGCATGCAGTGGCCGCAGCGGCCGCACAGGCGGCGCGCGGCGCCATGGCAGGCTGATCGAGGAGAGCACCGGTGTGTGGCCCGCTGAAGGAGGACGCCGCCGTCGGCATCGCGCGCTGCCGTCGCAGAATGGGCCGGCGCGCTGGCCAGCGTCGCTTGCGCGTCACCCGAGGTTGGAGGTCACGCATTTTAGGGTCACGGGCTTGCGCGCCAGCACCGATTGCCGCGCCGGGAGCTATCCCTTACGCTGTGTCGAACCGATCAGCCGAGCAACCCCGGCACGCGATGCGGCAACGCGCGCTGCCACAAGGAGAGCGTCATGTCGCAGTCAACCCCGAGCGCCGCCGTCCAGGCGATCCGCAGCATCGCACTGGTCGGCCAGACCGGGGCCGGCAAGACCAGCCTGGCCGAGGCGCTGCTCTGCAAGGCGGGCGCGATCGGCGCACCCGGCAGCCTGGAACGCGGCACCACGGTCAGCGACTTCGACCCGATGGAACGCCGCGCCCAGCACTCGCTGAATTCCGCGCTGATGCATTTCACGCACCGCGGCGCGCGCGTGCACCTGCTCGACACCCCCGGCTACGCGGACTTCGTCGGCCAGTCGATGACGGCGCTCGAAGCGGTCGAGACCGCCGCCGTGGTCATCAATGCGAGCACCGGCATCGAGCTGATGAGCGCCCGCATGATGGACTGGGCGGCCGGGCGGCAACTGTGCCGCCTGATCATCGTCAACAAGATCGACGCGGCCGGCGCCAACCTG
>JANMAW010000491.1:0-1838 GCA_031360005.1 Rhizobacter sp. | reverse complement strand
CGGGCAGCGGGTGGCGGCCGCGAAACGCGCCGTCGGCAGCGGTCTTCGGGCCGGACAGGTCGCGCTCGAGGTGCAGGTAGAGCGAGCCGGGCAGGTGGCCCTCGCGCCAGCTCGTTTCGCCGGCGGCGCCATCGGCGAGGTCGAAGCTGGTGTCGATGATCACCAGCGTTTCGCTGGCGGCCAATGCCGCGCGGAGTTGTTCGGCCGAGATCAGCGTGGTGAAGGGGGTGGTCATGATTCGGGTGGCGCGTTGGCGCTGTCGGCAGGCGCGGCGCGGCTGCGCAGCAGCGTCGCGGAAAGGCCGGCGCCGACGATCAGCAGCATACCGGCGAAGGCCATCCAGGTCATCCGGTCGGCGAACAGCAGCACGCCGTAGCCGAACGAAAACGCGATGCCCAGGTATTGCAGGCTGGCGTTCACCAGCGTTCGGCCGGTGCTGTAGGCACGCGTCATCATCAGCTGCGCGGCGGTCGCGAGCAGGCCCACCGCGACCAGCAGCGCGCCGCCTTTCCCCGAATGCGCATGGACGCCGCTCCACAGCATCGTGACCAGACCGAACAGCGCGCCGCCGACCGAGAAGTAAAAGACGATCCTGATCTCCGGCTCGCCGGCCCGCGCCAGCGCGGTGACCTGCAGGTAAGCGGTCGCCGAGATCATTCCCGACAGCAACCCGATGACGCCGTGCCACAGCTGGTTCTGTTCGATCGTCGGGCGCAGGATCAACGCGACGCCGGCGAACCCTAGCAGCACCGTGCCGACCAGCCGGCCGTCGACGCGGGCCGCGCCGAGCATCGCCGCACCGCCGATCAAGAACAGCGCCATCCACACCGACGACATGTAGTTCAGCGTCATCGCGGTCGCCAGCGGCAGATTGCCGAGCGCATAGAACCACAGGAACATCGCGATCACGCCGGTCAGGCTGCGCCAGAAATGCGCGGCCGGCACTGCCGAGGCGAGCGCGACGCCGCGCGAGCGCGCCAGCGCGAACATCAGCAGCGCGCCGGTCAGCCCGCGGTAGAAGATGATCTCGCCGGTCGCGTAATCGGCCGAGGCCAACTTCACGCACACCCCCATCGTCGCGAACAGGAACGACGCGAGGACCATCAGCCAGGGTGCGGTCATCGGGTCACCCGGCGCGCTTCGCGCGGTCCCGCCGAGCGGAAACCGAGGGCTTGGGACGACCCTGCGCGTTCGTCACGATTCGCTCGGCACCGTGCATCGCCCCACGCCTGCAGGCCCGGGCGGTTCGCCAGCCACGCAAGAGTGCGCAGGCACTCTTGTGTGTCCGGGCTCACCCCATCGCGCGCCGGTACCACTCGTGGAAATGCTGCATGCCGTCTTCCATCGGGCTCTGGTACGGACCGACTTCGTCGTCGCCGCGTTCCATCAGCGCGCGCCGGCCGGCGTCCATGCGCAGCGCGATCTCGTCGTCCTCGGCGCAGGTTTCCCAGTACGCGGCCTGCTCGGCCTCGACGAACTCGCGCTCGAACGCGGCGATGTCTTCGGGGTAGTAGAACTCGACGAGATTGAGCGTCTCCTGCGGGCCTTTCGGGTACAGCGTCGAAACCACCAGCACGTGCGGGTACCACTCGACCATCACCGCCGGGTAGTAGGTCAGCCAGATCGCACCGTGTTTCGGCGGCACGCCGTTGCGGTACTTCAGCACCGCGTCGTGCCATTTGCGATAAGCCGGCGAACCGGGTTTCGCGAGTTCGTTCTTCGCGCCGACGGTCTGCACCGAGTGCCGGTCGCCGAACTCCCAGCGCAGGTCCTCGCAGGTGACGAACTGGCCGAGGCCGGGGTGGCAGGGTGCGACGTGGTAGTCCTCGAGGTAGACC
>JANMAW010000390.1:0-2886 GCA_031360005.1 Rhizobacter sp. | reverse complement strand
TGCGGCGACGGCCGTCGGCGCCAGTGTGGTGGTGCGGGTGACTTCGGACTGTCCGCTGATCGACCCCGATGTCGTCGACGACGTCATTCGGATGTTCACGGCCGCGCGGGGCAGACTCGACTATGTCTCGAACATGCTCGAGCCCAGTTATCCGTGCGGCATGGCCGTCGAGGTGATGTCGATGCAGGCCCTGGCGGAGGCCGACGCCGAGGCCACCAGCGCGGTGGATCGGGAGCACGTCACGCCCTTCCTGTATCGCAACCCGAAGCGCTATCGGCTGCAGTCGGTGCGTCTGGGCGTGGACCTGAGTGCAAACCGCTGGACCGTCGATACGCCGGAAGACTTTGAACTGGTCCGGCGCATCCTCGAGAACCTGCATCCGCACTTGCCGGACTTCCGCATGAGGGATGTGCTGGCCCTGCTGGAGCAACGCCCGCAGTGGCGCGCTCTCAACCAGGATGTCCGGCAGAAGGCGCTGGGCGAATGAACAGGATGGACCGATGAGCTTTAGAACCGAACAGGAAGCTTTCTGGGCCGGGGAATTCGGCGACGAATACATCGCGCGCAATGTCGGCGAGCAGTTGCTGGCCTCGAACCTGTCGCTGTTTTCGCGCGCCCTCACCCAGGCGAACGGTCTGGCGAGCTGCATCGAGTTCGGCGCCAACGTCGGCATGAACCTGCGCGCGCTCAAGCTGCTCTATCCCGCGCAGGAACAGGCGGCGGTGGAGATCAATGCGTCGGCGGTCGAGGTCCTGCGCAAGACATTGGCGCCTGGCAGCGTCTTCCATGCATCGTTGCTCGAGTACGCGCCGGCCCGGCAATACGACCTTGTGCTGATCAAGGGCGTGCTGATCCATATCGATCCGGCGCAGCTGACACGGGTCTATGACGCGCTGTACCAGGCCACCGGGCGCTACCTGATGGTCTGCGAGTACTACAACCCGAGCCCGGTGACGATCGAGTACCGCGGCCATTCGGACCGGTTGTTCAAACGGGACTTCTGCGGCGAGCTGATGGAGCGGTTTCCGACGCTCCGGTTGCTCGACTATGGATTCGTCTATCGCCGTGACCGGAACTTTCCGCTCGACGACGTCACGTGGTTCCTGATGGAAAGGCGAGGCTGAAATGCTGACTTACTGCAAGCACTGCGTGATGCCGGACAGCAAGCCCGACCTGCAATTGGACGAAGAGGGCGTCTGCAACGCATGCCGCAGTTATGAACGCCGGGTCGAGGTCGACTGGGCCGTGCGCCAGCAGGAATTGCTGACCCTGCTCGAGCGCTATCGGCGTACCGACGGCAGCAACTGGGACTGCATCGTCCCGGTCAGCGGGGGCAAGGACAGCACCTACCAGGTCATCCGCATGCTGCAGCTCGGCCTCAACCCGCTGTGCGTCAACGCGACGACCTGCGACCTGTCGTCGCTCGGCCGCGCCAATCTCGACAACCTGCGCAAGCTCGGCGTCGACTGCATCGAGATGTCGCCTAACCCGCGCATCCGCGCTCGGCTCAACCACATCGGTCTGACGCGGGTCGGCGACATTTCCTGGCCCGAGCATGTCGGGATCTTCACGATCCCGGTTCGGGCGGCGGTCCAGTTCAACGTGCCTCTGATCATCTGGGGCGAAAACTCGCAGAACGAGTACGGCGGGCCGGCGGCGGCCGCCGACAACAACGTCCTCAATCGGCGCTGGCTCGAGGAGTTCGGCGGCCTGCTCGGGCTGCGCGTCTCGGACCTCGTGGAGGCCGAGCGCATCGAGCCGCGCCAGCTGCTCCCGTACACCTACCCCAGCGATGAGGACCTGGCGCGGGTCGGGGTCACCGGCCTGTTCCTCGGCCATTACCTGCCGTGGGACGGGTTGTCGAATGCGTTGATCGCCCAGGCGCATGGGTTCACGACTTATCCGACGACGGTCGAAGGATCGATGGTGAGTTACGAGAATCTCGACAACCACCAGACCGGCATCCACGACTACTTCAAGTTCCTGAAGTTCGGATTCGGACGCGCCACCGACCTGGCATGCCTGCATGTGCGGCGCGGGCGCCTGACCCGCGAGGACGCCCAGGACGCAGTGCGCCGGCTCGACGGCCGCTTTCCGTGGGAGTACCTCGGCAAACCGCTCGCCGCGATCCTCGAACCGCTGGACATGGGTGTGGACGAGTTCATCCGCGTCTGCGACAAGTTCACGAACAAGCGGATCTTCAAGCGCGACGCGACCGGCACGCTGCTGAAGGATCGGCACGGCAATCTGGAAAAGCTCAACTACGACAACCCATGAAGGTTGCGGTCATCGACTACGGCATGGGCAATCTGGCTTCGGTGTGCCGCGCGCTCGCCGAGCTGGGCAGCACGCCGTTTGTCGCCACCGACCCTGCCGAACTCGACCGCGCGGACCACCTCGTGCTGCCGGGCGTCGGCAGCTTTTCAGAAGGCATGAACCACTTGCTGGCAAACGGCTGGAAGGACGCGATCACGCGCCAGGTCAATGAGGCCGGAAAGCCGCTGCTCGGCATCTGCCTGGGCATGCAACTGCTCGCCGACCGCGGCACGGAGGGCGGCGAGACCGCCGGGCTGGGTTTGCTCGACGCCGAGATCGTCAGGCTCGACGCACTGGGCTGCGAGTTGCGTCTGCCGCATGTGGGATGGAACTCGTTGTCGATCGAGGCGGGGCGTTCGTCGGCACTGCTCGGTGGAATTCCGGACGGCTGCGACTTCTATTTCGTCCACAGCTACGGCTGGCGCGCGCTGCGCGACGAGCAGGTGCTGGCCTGGGTGGACTACGGTATTCGAATCCCCGCCGTGGTCGGGGCCGGCCGGGTCTTCGGCATGCAGTTCCACCCCGAGAAAAGTTCGCGGGCAGGATTCACGGTGCTTCGGAACTTTCTCG
>JANMAW010000370.1:0-6287 GCA_031360005.1 Rhizobacter sp. | reverse complement strand
ACGAGCAGCAGGCTGCGGCGGAACAAGCCGCGCTATCGGGTCGCTTCGACCGCGTCATTCAGGCTCGGCACGATGTGCTCGGCGCCGATGATGGTCTCGAGCCCGGATCGCCGGATCAGCGACAGCGGCTGCTCGTTGACGTTGGCCAGCACCAGCGCGACTTGGCGGCGCTGCAGGCTGCGGTGCAGCTGCTGCAGTGCGTCGATGCCCGAGGTGTCGATCAGGATGAGCCGGTTCATCTCGAGCACCAGCGCGCGCGTGTCTGGCGCCAGCCGGGACTGGAGCTTCTCGATCCCGCCGACGGCGCCGAAGAACAGCGAACCGTACAGTTCGAACACCTGCACGCCGGGGGGCAACTCGCTGCCCGCCGGGGCCACGTACGGCAGCACCTTGAACAGCGTGCTCATCCGGTAGATGAAGAACACGCAGGCCAGCACCAGGCCGACCTCGATCGCCACCGTCAGGTCGAAGATCACCGTCAGCAGGAAGGTGCCGAGCAGGATCGTGCGGTATTGGGTGCTGAAGTTGCGCAGCCGCCCGAACTCATGCCACTCGCCCATGTTCCAGGCCACGAACAGCAGGATGCCGGCGAGCACTGCGAGCGGCACCGCCGATGCGAGCGGCGCAGCCAGCAGCACCACCAGCAGCACGACCAGTGCATGCACGATGCCGGCGACCGGGCTGGTGGCGCCGGCGCGCGCGTTCGTCACGGTGCGCGCGATCGTGCCGGTGGCCGGGATGCCGCCGAAGAACGGCGCGACGAAATTCGCGACGCCCTGCGCCATCAGTTCCTGGTTCGGGTCGTGGCGTGGCAGGTCGACGACGTTGTCGGCGACGCGCGCGCACAGCAGCGATTCGACCGCGCCGAGCAACGCGATCGTCAGCGTCGGGATGACCAGCTGCTTGGCCGTCTCCCAGCTGAACTCGGGCAGCGCGAAGCTTGGCAGCGCGCTCGGGATACCGCCGAACCGCGTGCCGATGGTCTCGACCGGGAACTGCAGCAGCGCGCTCAGCGCACTCAGCGTGACCAACGCGACGATCGGGCCGGGCATGCGCGAGGCCATGCGCAGCGGCCGGCCCTCGAGCCGGCGCTCCAGCGACAGGCGCTTCAACAGACCGCCCGGTTTGAAGACCCGCGGCCACAGGAACAGGCCGCCGACGCAGGCGGCACCGAGGCCGAACGCATACGGATTGAAACTCGCCATGTGCGTTCCCAGCACGTGCAGCAGCGCGAAGAAGTCGCCCGGCAACTTGCCTGCGATGCTCAGGCCGAACAGGTCACGCAACTGCGATACCGCGATCAGCACCGCGATGCCGTTGGTGAAGCCGATCACGATCGGCAGCGGCACGTAGCGCACGAGCGCGCCGAGCCTGAACAGCCCGAGCACGAACATCAGGATGCCGGCGAACGAGGTCGCGATCAGCAGGTTGGCCAGCCCGTAGCGTTCGACGATGCCGTAAACGATGACGATGAATGCGCCCGCCGGACCGCCGATCTGCACGTTCGAGCCGCCGAGCGCCGAGATCAGGAAGCCGGCGATGATCGCGGTGAACAGGCCTTGCTCTGGCTTGACGCCCGACGCGATCGCGAACGCCATTGCGAGCGGCAGCGCGACGACCGCGACCGTGATGCCGGCGCCGACGTCGGCCAGGAAGCGTGTGCTGTCGTAGCCGTTCAACGCGTCGAACAGGCGCGGTCGAAACCGGTGCAGCTGGGGGCGGGGCATGGCGTGCCGCAGTGTCGCATGGCGAACCGGCCATGCAACGCCCGACCCGTCGAGCGATCAGCGGCTGCCGGCTTCGCGAGCGAGTTTGCCGCGACAGGTCGCCCGCGACTGCGCGTCGGGCTCGGCTTCGCAGCGCACCGCCGCGTCGTCGATGCCGCCGGCCGATGCGGCACTGCCGGGGCGAGTTGCGCGCGACGGCGCCTGCGACGGAGCGGGCGGTGCCTTGCCGAACGGGATCTTGACCTGTGGTGTGACGGGGCGCTCGGGCCGAAGGTCGCCCGGCGGGGATGCGCTGTTGCGCGATTCGGCGGGTGTCATCAACCTCGGGCCGGACTTGCCGGCGGGCGCCGCCGAAGCCGCTGAGATGGAGATCGACGGTGGCGCATCCACCTGGGCGATCGCGGCAAGAGGCGAGAAGCCGAGGCCGACGGCGGCCGCGAGGGACATGCAACGAAACTCCATGGCGTCTCCTTTGCAGCGGCGCCGCGCGGCCCTGCGAGTCAATGCAGCATGCTCCCGTGCACGAGCCGGCGGTGTAGGACGATCGGCTGTTGCGACAGCGGCACGCGTCCGCTCAGAGGCGCCTCGCATCGGTCGGCAGCGGCACACCGCTGCCTTCGAGGGCGCGCGCGACGTCGCCGCGGGTCACCGGCTTGGCCAGCGACGCGACTGCGCCGGCGAGCGCAGCCCGTACCCGATCGACCGGTTGCAGATGCGCCGACACGATCAGCACCACGGGGGCACGGCAGCCCTGGGGAACCGGGAGATCCTGGATGCGCTGCAGCAGCGCCGGGCCTTCGCTGTGGTTGGCGACGTCCAGCGAAATATCGAGAAAGAGGGCCGCGAATGCCCGCACTGCAAGCTGTTCGTCGGCCTGCGAGACCGATCGCGCCCGGTGCGCGCGGAAGCCGAAATGTTCGAGCAGCGTGCAGAGCAAGGTGCCCGCGGCCTCGTCGGCATCGAGTACCAGCACGTCGCGAAGCGGTTCGCCCTGATGCTGCGCGGGTGCGGAACTCGCCCGGCGGGCGCGGCGCGCGGCGGTTCGCGCCGCGGCCTTGGCGGCGCTGTCCGGCCGTCTTTGCGGCAGCGCGGACGCTGGCGGCGTGGCGAGCGGCGCACAGGCGGGCGCGATCGGCGCGAGCGCGTCGGTCGGGGCCGGCAGCACGTCGTCCAGCGTCGGCGGGGCGTGCCCTGCCGTAGATTCGCGCCGCGCGCTCGACTCGGGGTAGCGCGCACTCAACTCGTCCAGCAGGCGCAGCACGCGCGTCGGGTCGATCGGGCGCGGCAGGTGAAAGCTGGCACCGCCGGGGGCCTGCATGCCCACGAACACCGCGTGCGCCACCCGCCCGGACCGGATCACACCCTTGACGGCCGGCTGCGAATCGGCATCGACGACCGCAAAGTCGGCCTCTGCCAGAGCGTCCACGACCTCGTAGTCGGTCGCATCAGCCGAGGGGCGGTGGTCGAACGAGAAGTGCAGCGCCCGGTATTCGAACTCGCCGAAACCGCACAGGGCTATTCGGTATCGCATGGGTTGGCACGTTCTCTGTCGGTGGGGCTGTCGCTGCGCAGCGCGGGCGATCGCGAGCCGAGCCGAGGATACTGAGTTCGTCGAGCGCGCGTCATCCCCAAGTCTGCAGCCGCTCGTCGCACAACGCCAATCCCGCGGTCCGGCCTCGGGGCGACCGCACCCGACGCGATGCCCGGCAGCCCCTGGCCGCCCGGTCGCCGTCCGGCCCGGCCTGAAGGAGCCGGTCGTCGTCGACTTCGGCTCATCGTTCAACGCACACCGCGGGTCACGCCGGGCACCGTGTCTCGGATCCCGGTGCCGCGGTGTACCCTTGCGCCTCGCAACGCTGACCACTTCCTTCAAATGTTCGGACAATCCAAACCCGTTCTCTTCGAGCCCTATGGACGGCGCCGCTCGCGCTGGCGTCCGCCGCGATGGCTGGTGCTGCTGTTGGGTGGCGTCGCAATCGGCGCGGCCGGCGTCCTCGGCGTCCAGGAGCGCTACCTGCCGCCGCGCCTGTCGGCCGATGCGTCGGCGAAGCTGCGCATCGCTTTCGAACAGGCCGACGCCGAGCGTCTGCACCTGATCGGCGAGCTCGGCGCGGCGATGCGTCGGGTCGACACCGCGCTCACCGACCGGAAGACGCTGGCCGACGAACTCGCCGCGAGCCAGGCGACCGTGGAGCGTCTGCGCGATGACGTGGCCTCCGCGGTGGCAGGGTTGCCGCCCGATCCGCGCGGCGGGGGCGTCGAGGTGCGCGCCGGGAGGTTCGCCGCGAAGGGCGGGAAGCTGGCCTACGACGTGGTGTTGACGCGGGAGCGCGCGGCGGCCAAGCCGCTGGCCGGCGTGATGCAACTCGTCGTGGCCGGCGAAACCGCGCGCGGTGTCCAGACCACGGTCACGCTCGCGCCGGTCGCGCTTTCGGTCGGCAGCCATCAGATCGTGCGCGGCAGCCTGGCATTGCCCGAGGGCTTCAGGCCGCGTCAGACGACCGTCCATGTGCTTGATCGCGTTGCCGGCAAGCCGCTGGGGATGCGGGTGATGCTGGTGAAATAACGGGGTGCGGCGCGGCCGCGATTGGCGGTCGTTGGTGGCTGTGCCACGCGTCGCTCCTGATGCCGGGAATACTGCGAAGGGGTACGCTCGGCAATGCTGGGCATTGATCTGGCGTAATGTCGAGCCCGGCCCGGGGGCGTCAACTTGCGCCCTGTGGCCATTCAACCCGAGGAGACAGAGCATGAGCAAGCGTGATGTGGTGGTTCTGGGCGCTGCCCGGTCGGCGATCGGCACGTTCGGCGGCGCACTGGCCGACATCGAGCCGGCAGAACTTGCCGGCACCGTGATGAAGGAAGCGGTCAAGCGCTCCGGCGTCGACCCGAAGGCGATCAACTACGTGACGGTGGGCAACACGATCCCGACCGACAGCCGTTTCGCCTATGTCGCGCGCGTTGCGGCGGTCCAGGCCGGGCTGCCGATGGAGTCGGTCGCGATGTCGGTGAACCGCCTGTGCTCGTCGGGCCTGCAGGGCATCGTGACGACGGCGCAGAACATCCTGCTCGGCGACTGCGACTACGGCGTCGGCGGCGGCGTCGAAGTGATGAGCCGCGGCGGCTACATGGCGCCGGCGATGCGCAGCGGCGCGCGCATGGGCGACACGAAGATGATCGACATGATGGTCGCGACGTTGACCGACCCGTTCGGCGTCGGCCACATGGGCATCACGGCCGAGAACCTGGTCACCAAGTGGGGCATCACGCGCGAGCAGCAGGACGCGCTCGCGGTCGAGTCGCACCGGCGCGCGGCGGCGGCGATCGCCGAAGGGCGCTTCAAGTCGCAGATCGTGCCGATCGTGAAGCAGACGAAGAAGGGCGAGGTCGTCTTCGACACCGACGAGCACGTCAGACCCGGCACGACGATGGAGACGCTGGCGAAGATGAAGCCGGCTTTCAAGAAGGACGGCTCGGTGACCGCCGGCAACGCATCCGGCGTCAACGACGGCGCGGCCTTCTTCGTGCTGGCCGACGCGACCGTGGCGGCCGAGGCCGGCCACAAGCCGATGGCGCGACTCGTGTCGTACGCGGTGGCCGGCGTGCCGAACGAGATCATGGGCGAAGGCCCGATCCCGGCCACGAAGCTGGCGTTGAAGAAGGGCGGCCTGACGCTCGACCAGATGGACGTGATCGAGAGCAACGAGGCCTTCGCGGCGCAGGCAATCGCTGTGGCGCGCGGCTTGGAACTCGACATGAAGAAGACCAACCCGAACGGCGGCGCGATCGCGCTGGGTCATCCGATCGGCTGCTCGGGCGCCTTCCTCGCGACCAAGGCGGTGTACGAACTGCACCGCAGCGGCGGCCGCTACGCGCTGGTGACCATGTGCATCGGGGGCGGGCAGGGCATCGCCGCGGTGTTCGAGCGACTCTGAGATCGCGCGCCCGCGATCACGGTCGCGCGTCCACCCGGGCGCGGCGCGCGGCGCTGTGAGCTGAACGGGCGCCTGGACAACCTTCGGTGCAAGCACATCGACGATGAGCTTTCTGCTCGACGATGCCGCGCGCCGAGCATCGCGGTATCTCGACGAGCTGCCGTCACGGGCCGTCGCGCCGCTGCCGGAAGCGGTCGCCCGGCTGCAATCACTCGAAGAAGCGCTGCCCGAGCATCCGCAGGCGCCGGAGGCCGTGCTGCACCGCCTCGACGAGATCGGTTCACCAGCCACTGCTGCGATGGCGGGAGGGCGCTTCTTCGGCTTCGTCGTCGGCGGCGCGCTGCCGGTGGCGGTGGCTGCGAACTGGCTCGCGACCGCGTGGGACCAGAATGCCGCCGGCACCGAACCGACGCCGGGTGTCGCCGCGTTCGAGCATGCGGCGCTGCGCTGGCTGCTCGAGATTCTGGATCTGCCTCGCGATGCCGCAGGCGCGTTCGTGACCGGGGCGACCCAGGCCAATCTGTGCGGTCTCGCCGCGGCACGCCACGCGGTCCTCGCGCGTGCCGGCTGGGACGTCGAGGCCGACGGGCTGTTCGGCGCGCCGCCGATCACCGTCGTCGTGAGCGCC
>JANMAW010000334.1:0-4906 GCA_031360005.1 Rhizobacter sp. | reverse complement strand
GTCGTCAGCGCGTTCAGGATGCCCCAGACCGTGCCGAACAGCCCGATGAACGGAGCCGTCGAGCCCACCGTTGCCAGAACGGCCAGACCGTCCTGCAGGCGCGACTGCACGTCGTCGATGCTGCGCTGCACCGAACTCGTGACCCAGGTGCTGCGATCGATGTTCTCGGTCAACGCGCCTTCATGATGCTCGCCGGCGCTGATGCCGGATTCGGCGATGAAGCGGAACGCGCTGCCGTCCCTCAGCGTCTTGACGGCCTCGGGCAGGCTGACGGCCTTGAAGAAGCCGCTGCGCGCGGACTTCGCTTCGCGGCTGATCTTGATGCTCTCGTACAGCTTGGTGACCAGGATGTACCAGCTCGCCAAGCTCATGATGACCAGCACGATCAGCGTGCCGCGGGCGACGAAGTCGCCTTGCGACCACAGCATGCCGATGCCGTACGGGTTGTGGACGGTTTCCTTGGCGGTCACGGCGTCGGCGACCGGCGCTGCGGTGGCGGCGGGTGCGGTGACAGCCGGCGCCGGCGCGGCTTCGGCGGCCGGCGCAGACGCCTGAGCGAAAGCGAGCTGCGGGGTCGCGATAACGCTGGCGACAAGCGCCAGGGCGGCGAGAACGGAATGGAAACGGCTGATCATCTGAAACTCCTGACAAATATTCGAAGACGGTTGGATTGTTCCGGGACTGGAAGCGCGAATGCAGCGCCGCACGGCGTGCGCTGCATTCGGGCGCGAACTACTCGAGCTTGAAATCGAAGGTCTGGTCGGCCTTGATTTCCTCGTCGCCGGCTGCGGCACAGCCGTACTGCATCATGGCGGTTCGAACGGCGGCGTCGAACACACCGCGCGGTTGCGACGACAGGATCTCGACAGCGATGACCTTGCCCCCCTTGATCGAGGCCCGCGCACGAACCGTCCCGGTGATGCCTTCGCGCAGCGCCTTCGGCGGCATCGTCGGCGGCACCTGGGTCGAACAGGCCACGCCGATGGCGACCACGGCCGGGCGCGGCGGTGCCGGCGGGGCCGGCGGTGCCGGCGGGGCGACGACGACAGGCGCCGTCGGTGTCATCACGGTCGGCGGCGGCGGCACCGGCGACGGCGCCACCGAGATGGTCGGCTGCGGCGGCGGCGGCGTAGCGATCTGCACTTCTGGCGGCGGAATGTACGGGGGCGGGGGCGCTTCCAGCTTGGGGGGCGGCGGCAACACGATCTCGGGCGGCGGTGGTGGCTTCTTCACCTCCTCGATTACCTTGGTCTCGATCGGCGCACGCACCACGTCGATGACCTTGTTGGCCAGCCCCGAGACCAAGGCGTACACGACCAGCGCGTGCACCGCGATGACAACCGTGATGCCCACCAGATGTCGGCGCGGATCCGCTTGTCGCTGAGAAAAATTCATGGTCTGGGATCTCCAGATTGAGTGAACGGGAAACAGAGTAAAGCAAACCTTAGCACCTGCGGGCTCGTGGCCGTGTAGGCGGGCATCTGGAGAACCGCGCTTTCCTGCAGGGCAGCATTCTAGCCATCGGCAAGAGGCGTTCCGGGTCGATTCGTTCCGAGGTAAACCCGCACTGTCAGGACGCCGAACCGCGGCATCAACAGGCGTTCACGTCCGGCCAAGAAAATGGAAAGCCCGCCGGCGAAGCGCCGGCGGGCTTGAGGTCGTTCAGGCCGTGAGGCTTAGAACTTGTAGTCGTAGCTGGCCGAGAGCTTGACCGATCGCGGCGCGGTGTAGCTTTGAACCGCGGCGTAGTCCGTGCGGATCGTACTGCCGGGACGCGGGTTGTATCGTTCCTCGATCACCTCAACCGACTGACGGTTGAACGCGTTGAAGACATCGACCTTCAGCTGGAAGCCGGGGAGTGCCGCCGGGCGGAAGGCAACATTCAGGTCCAGGCGCACATCGGGCGGCAGATTGCCTTGCGAACCGCGCGGAGACGCCACCCCGTTGCAGAAGAAGTAGGCGGGGCCGTAGGTCGAATAGTCCGTCACCGGGTCGCCCGGTTTGAAAGGCGTCGTCTGCGCTGGCTTGTCGGGCGCATTGCCGATGCAGTTTTTCGGCCTGCCCGAAGCAATCAGCAAGTTGGCGCCCAGGCCCCATTCCGGCAGCACCTGGTAGTAGCCGAACGCTTTCAACTGGTGCGTCCGGTCGTTCGGCAGGCGCCCATTGCCATTGACCGAAAACTCCGGAAAGTCGAATGCCTGCGTCGTCGCTACGTCGGCCTGCGCGATATCGGACAACAACTGACCTTCGGTGTTGCCGGTGTTGCGCGACCAAGTGTAGTTGACCTTGCCGTAGAACTTGCCGTCGAACGGGTACTCGGCGAACAGGTCAAGCGCGACGTACTTGCGCTTGACTTTCGGGTAGCCGAGGTCTTGAGCGGACAGGTTGATGGTCTCGAGTGTGCCGTCGCCGTCGATGTCGATCGTGAAGCTGTTCGCGATGCCCGGGTTGAACAGCGCGCACTGGAACAGGAAGTTCGATGCGTCTTTTCCATTGCGACCCGCCCAAGCGATGAAGGGACGGTCATCGCAGAAGTCGTCGATTGCCGTGCGCAAACTGCGGTACGTGAACTTCGCGCCTACGGTCAGGCTCTTCGACAAGGCCTGTTCCAAGCCGAACGCGAGTTCGTCCTGGTAGTTGCCCTTCATGTTTTGCGCCGTCACCTGGCGCGGATCCTTCGCCTGGCCGAATTCGTTGTTCGACGAAGACACCGGGTTCAGCGCGGTCTTGCCAGTCGGCGCGCCCGTGGTCTGGTCGACACCGGTGTACGCGAAATTCTGGTACGTGAACAGCGACGAACCGGCCTGACGAACTGCAACGTTCGTCGGGAGCGGCACGTGATAACGGCCCAGGTTCGCGAATACCTTCATTGAGGAGTCGCCGTTCACGTCCCAAGACGCACCGAGTCGCGGCGCCAACTGCTTGGTGATCTTGATGAAGGACTGGTTGTCACCGTTGCGGTTGTCGAAGGCCTCGTTGCGCAACCCGAGCGACAGCAGGAAACGGTCGGTGACGTTCCATTTGTCTTCCACGTACCAAGCCGACTGGATCACCGTCGGAGTCGACAAGCTTGAAAAAATCTCCTGTCGTGCGAAGTAGCCGGCCTGCGCCAACGCGTTGCCGGTCACGGTGTTGAGCGCGACCGAGGTCCGATCGAGCGGAACGGCCGGATCGGTTTTCAGGTACTCGTAAACGCTGCCGCCCGCCGTCGATGTGCCAGCCACCGACTGGATCTTGCTGTAGTCGATGCCGCCGCGCAGCGTGTGCTTCGAGTTGACACGCCATTCGAGGTCGAGCCGCGCGCCTTTGTTGGTGTCCTTGGCGCCAGGCGCCAACTGGTTCGCCGTGGTTCCCTGCGGGGTGATGTAGTTCAGGCCCGGCGCTTGGTCGGTCGCCAGGATGCGCGGCAACGCCGGGTTGTAGTTGAACGGCACGCTCTTGTGACTGCTGCGGGTTTCGCCGATCAGCGCGGTGAGCGTCAGGTCGCTCGTCAGGTAGCCCGTGTACTTGAGAATGTCGACCCCCGAACCCTGCTCGGATCCGGTCGGCGTGGGACCCCAGTTCGAGTACGAGTTGCCACCGGTCTGCACAGTGCCGGGCTGCAACGTGTTGTAGTTGAAGCTGTAGTACTTGCGGTCGTCGTCTACCTGATCGTAGATCTTTGTGTACTCGAGGTGGTGCTGGTCAGTAATGTTCCAATCGAGCTTCAACAATGCACGCGGCTTGTTGACTCTGATTTCTTGCCAACCAGCGTTGTTGGACGAGTTCGGCAGCGCGCCGCTCGTCCCCAGATTGGCAATGCGGGTATTGCTGCTCGTGAGGTCGGTGTTCTCGGCCGCGAAGAAGAAAAACAGCTTGTCCTTGACGATCGGACCACCGAAGTAGAACGACTCGGTCATCTGCTCGCGAGTGTTCGCCTCGTTGTACAAACGGATTTTCCCGTCGACGCGGGGGTTTCCATTGACTTCGAAATTCAGGTTCTTTGGTTTGGACCGCAGTTCGTTCGGCTCGAGCGACGCTGCAATACCGAACACCAGATCGTTGCCACCACTTTTCGTGACGATGTTCACGACGCCCCCGGTCGAACGCCCGAACTCGGCGCCGTAACCGCCAGTCAGCAACTGTGACTGTGCAATCGAATTGAATGGCAACTGCGAGAAGCCGACCTGCGTCAGCAGGGTCGTGACGGGGAAGCCGTTGATGTAGTAGGCGTTCTCGGATGCGCCCGCGCCGCCGAAGCTTGGCGCGTTGGCGCCGCCGTAGCGCGAATCGGCACGCGTCGTTTGCGGCGCCAACTGGATCACCGCGCCGACGTTGTTGGCGACCGGCAAACGCGCCAGTTCGGCAGATGTGAAGGTCGTTGTCGAACCCACCGTGGACACGTCGATGGTCTGCCGGCGACCCACCACCTGCACCGTCTGCAGCGTTGCTGCCGCGAACGACACCTCGGTGCCGCTACCGATGGCGACGATGATCCCGTCACGCCTGCTGACGACCGCGCCGCTGCGCTCAAGCGTGACCCGGTACGTGCCGACCGGCAACGATGTGGCACCGAACTTGCCGTCGGCGCCAGGAGTCACTGTTCGGCGTGCGCCAGTGTCGACGTTCTCAATCACGACCGTCGTTCCCGCCTCGGTACCGACCGTACCGACGACGCTACCCGTCGCGCTGGTCTGCGCGTACGCAGTCGGGCCGACAGCCAGCGATAAGGCTGAAGCTCCGAACGCAATCGCGAGCGCTCTCACCACAAGTGTTTTTCTGAACATGGAATCTCCTGGGAAAATTCACTGAAGGTTGATCGAAGACCAAGCCTGCGAGCAAGTCACATACCAGCTTTGTGAACCGGGCGTGACTTGTCTGCGAAGACGTGTAAAGGAATTGTCACTGACCTCATTGTGACGACCGA
>JANMAW010000360.1:0-3882 GCA_031360005.1 Rhizobacter sp. | reverse complement strand
GCGGAAGGCGCGCTCGACCGTCTTGACCAGCGCGTCCCAAGCCTGCACGCCGCGCAGCTGGAACGGCGCGGGTCGGCTCAACCCGTTCGGCGCGAGCAGGCGCCGCGCAGCGGGGTTGGCGGCACGCACTCGGCCCCGGCGGTCGACGACGAGCACGCCGTCCTGCATCTCCTCGATCACCAGACGATTCAGCTGCGCCTGCTGGCGGGCCATCTCAAGGCTGCCACGGGCGGTGCGCTCCTCGCGCGCCAGACGCGCGGCGAGCTCGCCAGCCATCACGGTCATCACGAAGAAGCCGGTGCCTGCCAGACCCGCCTGCGTCATCTGCAGAGTTCCTTCCGCACCGGCCAGCGTCGTCAGCCAGGCGGCGCCGAGCAGCGCCAGCGTCACCGCCGCGGCAGTGGCCAACGCCATCCGGCGCGGTGTCAGCACACCGGCCATCAACACCGGCAGCACCAGCAGCGCGACGTAATTGAGGCTCGATCCCGGCGCCAGAACATGCAGCGCCAGGAAACTCAGCAGGTCGACACCGATCGTGGCGACCCACTGCCGGCGCCGGAGATGTGCCATCGTGCCGGGCGCGAGGGGCCGCTGCAAGCGCGGCAGCGCCCACATGCTGACCGCCAGCGCCGCGTAGGCGATGCTGACAACCGTCACCGCGAGCGTCGGGCGCAGCCCGAACACGCCGCCGACGCCGAGTGCGACCACCAAAGCCAGGCCGAGCGCAGCGCGGGCGGCAACGAACGCGCGGTATAGCCGTTCGAACGCGGTCTGGCCCGACTCGACCACGCGAGCCGCGGCGCGCGACAGGAATCGAGAGTCGGAAGGGCGGGGGACTTCCGTGTCCGGTGCGTCGTCGGATGGTGGCGGTGCGTCGTCCGTCTCGCCTTCGGAAGCTTCGTCGTCGCGTACCTGGGTGTCGCCGTCGGAGCTGAACGCACCGAACCACGATTCGTCGGCCGGCACCGGTCGGCGCAAACGGCGTCGGTCGCCGACGCGCCGTTCCGACGCGCGCTGCGTTTTGCTCATGAATCCGGATGCGCGGTCTCGAAGGCGGCGCGGTGTGTCGCGTCGCAGAACACACCGCCGCGCCCCGGCAGTGCTTCATCTCGCGGCAGATGCATGCCGCAATGGGCGCAGGTCAGCATCGGCTGCGGGGTCTGCGGGGGCCCTGCGTCTGCGCGAGGCGGCCGCGCGCTTCGGCGCAATCCCCGGCGCAGTAACCAGAGCAGCGCGAACACGGCCAGCAGAAGCAGCACGAACTTCATGCGTTCGGCCGGTCACGGCGGCGCGCGGTGCAGCAGCACCTCGAGCACGAAGCGCGATCCCACATACGCCAGCAACAGCAGCGCCGCGCCGGCGTACAGCCACCGCGTCGCAGCGGGACCGCGCCAGCCGAATGCGCGGCGCCCCGCGAGCAGGCCGGCGAAGACTAGCCAGCCGAGCATCGAGAACACCGTCTTGTGATCCCAACGCCAGGGGTGCGCGAACCAGGCACCCAGCGCCAGCGCCGACGACAGCACCACGAAGCCGGCGCCGACGAAGCGGAATGTCATGCGCTCGAGCTGCAACAGCGGCATCCCCTTGTGTTCACCCGCCGAGCCCATGACCGTTGGCCGCATTTGCCGCTCGGCTCGATTGAGCATCGCCGCGTGCAACACCGCGGCGCCGAACAGCCCATACGACGCGATCCCCAGCGCCCAGTGCAGCGGCGCCCAGCGCGACACGACCTGCGGCCGCAACTCTCCGGGAAACAACCAGGCGAGAGCGACGACGGTGCCGCCGAGCAGCGCGAGTGTGCGGCGCACGCCGAACAGCGGTACGAAGCGGCTCTCGACGAAGTAGACCGCCAGCACCAGCCACAGCGTCATCGACAGTGCCGGCGCAAAGCCGAACCGCGCTACCACCGCATCGCTGCCGATGCCCGCAATGTCGACGCAGATCGCCACCGCGTGCGCGATCCAGCCGGCCAGCAAGGCCGCACGCAGAGCGGCCGCGGAGCGCTCTGGCAACAGCGCGGCAGCGCCGTAGGCCAGGATCGCCAGCAGGCTCGGCAGGCCGAGTGCCCACGCCGCCTTGGACGCGCCTGCAGTGGCCGGGTCGAACGATAGAATCATCCGCACAGTGTACTTTCGCGCCTGCCGCGCTCGGCTCGACAGCGAGCGGGCCGCGCCCACCCCCCGATGGCTTCAACCCTCACCGACCGGCTGAGTCGCCTGGTCAAGACGATGCGCGGCCATGCCCGCATCACCGAAGACAACGTGCAGGACATGCTGCGCGAAGTGCGCATGGCCCTGCTCGAGGCCGACGTGGCGCTGCCCGTCGTCCGCGACTTCATCGCGCGGGTCAAGGCGAAGGCGCTCGGCGCCGAGGTGGTGGGTTCGCTCTCGCCGGGCCAGGCGCTGGTGGGCATCGTGAACCGCGAGCTTGCCTCGACGATGGGCGAGGCGGGCCCGGAAGGGTCCGCTGCGCGGCCGGTCGCCGACATCAACCTCGCCGCGCAGCCGCCCGCGGTGATCCTGATGGCCGGCCTGCAAGGCGCCGGCAAGACCACGACCACCGCGAAGCTTGCGAAGCACCTGATCGAAAAACGCAAGAAGAAGGTGCTCACCGTCTCGACCGACGTCTACCGCCCGGCTGCCATCGAGCAGCTCAAGCGCGTGACCGCCCAGGCCGGCGCCCAGTGGTTCGCCTCCAGCGCCGACGACAAGCCGCTGGTCATTGCGCTGGCGGCGCTCGACTATGCGCGCAAGCACTATTTCGACGTGCTGCTGATCGATACCGCCGGGCGCCTGGCCATCGATGAAGCGCTGATGCGCGAGATCACCGAACTGCACGCCGCGCTCAGGCCGGTCGAGACCCTGTTCGTCGTCGATGCGATGCAGGGCCAGGACGCCATCAACACTGCGAAGGCCTTCAAGGAGGCCTTGCCTCTCACAGGCATCGTACTGACCAAGATGGACGGCGACTCGCGCGGCGGCGCCGCGCTGTCGGTGCGGCAGATCACCGGGGCGCCGATCAAGTTCGCCGGGACGAGCGAAAAGATCGACGGCCTGGAGGTGTTCGACGCGCAGCGCCACGCCGGGCGCGTGCTCGGCATGGGCGACATCGTCGGCCTTGTCGAAGAGGTGCAAAAGGGCGTCGACATGGCGGCGGCGCAAAAGCTCGTCGACAAGGTCAAGTCCGGTGACAGTTTCGACCTGAATGACTTTCTGTCACAGATTTCGCAAATGAAGAAGATGGGTGGCCTTTCCGGGCTGATGGACAAGTTGCCGACACAGATGAGCGGCAAGGCCGCCAACCTCGGCGCAGCCGACATGGACCGCGCCGAGCGCGACATGCGGCGCATGGAAGGCATCATCTGCTCGATGACCCCGCTCGAGCGCCGCAAGCCCGATCTGCTCAAGGCCACCCGGAAGCGCCGCATCGCGACCGGCGCCGGCGTCCAGGTGCAGGAAGTGAACCGCCTGCTGAATCAGTTCGAGCAGATGCGCGACATGATGAAGAAGATGAAAGGTGGCGGCATGATGAAGATGATGAAGCGCATGGGTGGCATGAAAGGCATCGGCGGCCCCGGCGGCAACCGGTGAAACCACACGCTTCGAACGCCATGGGAGTGACCGTCGTGCAAAGTCCCGCTACCCTGTGGACCTTGTGTCGCGACAGGGCTTCTGGCTGAAGGATGTCTATATTCGAACTCGCGTTGGGCTTGGTGATCATCGTGCCGCTGCTGGCATGGTGGTGGCTGCGCCGCCGCACCGACAGCCCGGACGAGAAGGAGGTTGACCGAATCGACACCCTGATCGGCTGGCCTCCCCAGGCCACCCGCGTGCTCACCACCCAGGAGCGGATCGCCTTCGGCACGCTGGTACGCGCGCTGCC
>JANMAW010000255.1:0-3658 GCA_031360005.1 Rhizobacter sp. | reverse complement strand
GCTCGACGTGCCGCCCGAGTCGTTCGAGCCGCCACCGCGGGTCGACTCTGCCGTCGTGCGAATGCAGCCGCTGCCGGCGGCACAGGGCGTCGATGCGGCGCTGCTCGGCGAACTGGTGCGCGTGGCGTTCTCGCAGCGTCGAAAGCTGCTGCGCCACACGTTAGGGCGCTGGCTCGACGAGCGCCGCTTCGAGGGCGACTTCGACGTTCAACGGCGCGCCGAAGAAGTGCCGGTCAGCGCGTACCTGGCGCTGGCAGCGGCGCTGCCGGCTCGGTGATGACTGCGCACTCCCGCGCAGCGGGAGTCGAACCCGCCGCGCTTGCCGATCGCTGCGCTCGTCGATCCGGGCAAAACGGGGTCGCTGGCCCAACGCCCCGCGATCTACGCCGCGTTCAGCCACATCGCCGTATCGAACGCACTGCTCATCAACGGCATGTTCATGCCGAAGCTGTTGTTCGCGGCATTCTTCGCGGCCGGTCTGGCCGGCTTTGCCGCAACGCTGGCGGGTACATCGGTAGCCCGCTCCCATGACCCGAGGTCTTGGGAGCGGGCTACTGAAAAGAATAGAAGCACCTGAAGGGGATTTTCCTTTCGGCCCAGAAGTCGGCCGCGTCGCGAAACACATCGAGCAACTGCTCGCGCGCCTCGCGGTCGAAGCGCGGGTTATCGGGCAATTGCTCGAGTACCACCACGAAGCCGGGCTGCGATCCCGACTTGTGGACGAGATCCGTCATGCTGTCGAACAGCGCATCCAGGTTCTTGCCGAAGTGCGCAGGGAACATGAAAGCCTGCGCAATGCCTTCAAGAACATCCTGCTTGGACTGGGCCGCCGTCAGATTCGCGTAGAGGAAATGATGGCTGGCGCCTTGCGCCGCCTGCATCAGATCCTCCACGCGAAAGGCGCGGATCGATTGGACAATGTTCGGACGGACTGTCTGCAACAGCATGGTCACGTTCCTCCTCGAGTCAAAGAAAATTCAAACCACCGGTCAAACGACGGTCACGGCGCGATCCGTTGAAACGTCGCGTAGTGATCGGCGGAATAAAAGCAGGCATCCGGATTCATCGGCCGGACCCCGCCGCACACAATCCGCCGGGCGCCCCGATCTCGTGACCCGGGCGTGTGAACCGTGTACTCGTGATAGAACCCGCGCGGTTGGGCCGGCAGCGCGCGTTCGCGATTGCCGAATACCGAACCGTCCTTGCGGTGCGGAAACGGGCCGCCGGTAAAAATCAGCCGGTGGGTGGCCTGCGCTTCGGCCGGCAACTGACCGATCGCCACCGAACCGGGGAGCTGGCCTCTGGCCTGAACCGCACCCGACACCAGCACCGCGCCAACCAATGTGACAATCAGCCCCGTCTTGTGCAGAGCTTGCCACCACAGTGGCCGACCGGAGAAAAACACGGGAAATCCCTGAATTCAGAAGCGGCGATGTTACCGAGTCAGGCCGAAAACCTCAAGCGTCTGCCTCAATTTGGGGCAGACAACACCCTGTGTTTGTGAGTGCATGCTCTCACTACCGTGTTGACTGCAGTTCGGATCGATGCAGGTTTCGCCTGCACTAAGGCAGCGAAATTCAGCTTGTCACGGAACGCTCACAAAACCTTCGGGTTTCCCCGGCATTGTTGCGGTGCATGAATTCGTCCGGGGCGCGATGGGGAAGGTTGCGCTGCCCGAGCGCCTCCAGCCCTGCGGCGATCAACGCGCCGCGTTGGCGTCGGCCACCGTCAGGGCGGTCATGTTGATGATCCGCCGCACCGTCGCCGAAGGTGTCAGGATGTGCACCGGCTGGGCCGCCCCGAGAAGCAACGGACCGATCGCGATGCCGCCGCCGGCCGCCGTCTTGAGCAGGTTGTAGCTGATGTTGGCGGCATCGATGTTGGGCAGCACCAGCAGATTCGCTTCGCCGGTCAACGGGCTGTCGGGCATGATCTGCTTGCGGAACGCGGCATCGAGCGCGGTGTCGCCATGCATCTCGCCATCGACCTCGAGCCATGGCGCTTGTTGCCGCAGCAGCGCCAGCGCATCGCGCATCTTGATCGCCGACGGCTGATTGCTTGAACCGAAGTTGCTGTGCGAGAGCAGCGCGGCCTTCGGCTGCAGGCCGAATCGCATCATCTCCTCGGCCGCCATCACGGTGATCTCGGCGAGCTGCTCGGCGGTCGGGTCGTAGTTGACGTGGGTGTCGACCAACATGACCTGGCGCCCCGGCAGGATCAGCCCGTTCATGCAGGCGTAGGTCCTGGCGCCTTCGCGCTTGCCGATCACCTGGTCGACGTAGTGCAGGTGCAGCGCCGTCGTTCCCCAGGTGCCGCACAGCATCCCGTCGACCTCGCCCGACTTGAGCAGCATCGCCCCGATCAGCGTCAGGCGCCGCCGCATTTCGATCTTCGCCGTTTGCACGGTCACGCCCTTGCGCTCGGTCAGGCGGTGGTAGGTCTGCCAATAGTCGCGATAGCGGTGGTCGTTCTCGGTGTTGACGAGGTCGTAGTCGGTGCCGGCCGCCAGGCGCAGACCGAACTTTTCGACGCGCCGCGCGATCACCTCGGGGCGCCCGATCAACGTCGGCCGCGCCAGGCCTTCATCGACCACCACCTGCACCGCACGCAGCACCCGCTCTTCTTCGCCTTCGGCATAGGCAATGCGCTTGTGGACCGCGCGCTTGGCCATCGTGAAGATCGGCTTCATCGTCGTGCCCGAGGCGTAGACGAAGGTCTGCAGCTTCTCGCGGTACGCGTCCATGTCGAGGATCGGGCGCGCGGCGACGCCGGAGTCGGCCGCGGCCTTCGCGACCGCGGGCGCGATGCGCATCATCAGCCGCGGATCGAAGGGCTTCGGAATCAGGTTCTCGGGCCCGAAGCTCAATGTGACTCCGGCATAGGCGGCCGCGACGACCTCGTTCTGCTCGGCCTGCGCCAGCTCGGCAATCGCGTGCACGGCCGCGATCTCCATCTCGATCGTGATGGTCGTGGCGCCGGAATCGAGCGCGCCGCGAAAGATGTACGGGAAGCACAGGACGTTGTTGACCTGGTTCGGGTAGTCGCTGCGGCCGGTCGCGATGATCGCGTCGCTGCGCACCGCCTGCACCTCCTCGGGCAGGATCTCCGGCGTCGGGTTGGCGAGCGCGAGGATCATCGGGTTGGGGCGCATTGTCGCGACCATCGCGGGCTTGAGCACGCCGCCCGCCGACAGGCCGAGGAAGACGTCCGCGCCCTTCATCACCTGCGCGAGCGTGCGCAACTCGGTCTTCTGGGCGAACACCACCTTGTCGGCGTCCATCAGCTCCTTGCGGCCCTCGTAGACTACGCCGGCCAGGTCGGTGACCCAGATGTTCTCGCGCGGCAGCCCGAGCTTCAGAAGCAGCCCGAGGCACGCCAGCGCCGCGGCACCGGCGCCCGACGTCACGAGCTTGACTTCACGGATGTTCTTGCCGCCGACCTTCAGCCCGTTCAGAAAGGCCGCGCCGACGACGATCGCGGTGCCGTGCTGGTCGTCGTGGAACACCGGGATCTTCATGCGCGCGCGCAGCGCCCGCTCGACGTAGAAGCAATCCGGCGCCTTGATGTCTTCGAGGTTGATGCCGCCGAAGGTCGGCTCCAGCGCGGCGATCACGTCGATCAGCTTGTCGAGGTTCTTTTCGTCGATCTCGATGTCGTA
>JANMAW010000247.1:0-2127 GCA_031360005.1 Rhizobacter sp. | reverse complement strand
CCACCGCTGCCGGCCTTCTACCACCGGCCGGCGAGCATCGACGAAATGGTCGACGACACGGTTGAGCGCGTGCTGGCGCTGCTGGGCGTGGCAGGCGCGGCGCCGAAAACCTGGACCGGACTCTGAAATAGACCGTTCAGGCGGCCTTGTAGTGCCACTGGCGTTGCGAAGCGAGCACCGCATTCGGGTATTCGGGCCGGCCGCGACTGCCGTTGTAGCGACCCAGCGCCAGGTACATGTCACCGCGCTCGCGGTCGAGGTAATGGCGCAAGATCACAGAGCCGAAGCGCAGGTTGGTCTGCATGTGGAACAGGCGGCCCGTATTGCCGTCGCCGATCAGCCTGGCCCAGAACGGCATCACTTGGGTGTAGCCGCGCGCACCGGCACGGCTGACGGCGTACTTGCGAAACCCGCTCTCGACCTGGATCAACCCGAGCAGCAGCGAAGGCTCCAGGCCCGCGCGCGTGCTCTCGTACCAGGCCGTCTCGAGAAACTCGATCCGGCGCAGGTGCTCGGCCTCGCGCCTGCGCAGCCGATTGCTCATCTCGCCAAGCCAGCGCAGATACGGCAGCCGCGCTTCCATCGCGTCGAACGAGGGCTTCGGCGGCGCGCTGTCGCTGACCGCCGCCGCCAGGGCCGAGCGCACCGCGTTCGCAAGTGGCTCCTCGACCTGTGCGCCGGCGTGGGCCGGTCGCGGCAATAACAGCGCCAGCGGGCTGGCGCACAGCGCGTTCAAGGTCACGCTCGTGACCAACGCGCGCCGTACTCTCCTCTCGGGGCCGAGGGCCGCCTCGCTCATTCGACGAGCTTGGCCTTCAATGAAGGCAGTACGTCGGACAATTCGATCGCCCCCGCTTGCGCGTCGCGCCGGCCCTGATACTCGGCCTTGCCGGACTGAAGCCCACGGTCCGAGATCACGACGCGGTGCGGCACTCCGACCAGTTCCCAGTCGGCGAACATCGCGCCGGGGCGCTCGCCACGGTCGTCGAGCATCACGTCGATGCCGGCGGCCAGCAAGTCATCGTGCAGCTGGTCGGCGGCCATGCAGACTTCCGGCGAGCGGTCATAGCCGATCGGGCAGATCACCACCGTGAACGGCGCGATCGCCGCCGGCCAGACGATGCCGCGCGCGTCGAAGTTCTGCTCGATCGCGGCACCGAGGATGCGCGTGACGCCGATGCCGTAGCAGCCCATCTGCAACAGTTGCGGCTTGCCCGCTTCATCGAGGAAGGTGGCGTCCATCGCCCGGCTGTAATAGTCACCCAGCAGGAACACATGCCCGACCTCGATGCCGCGCTGGATCGCCAGAACGCCCTTGCCGTCGGGCGACACATCACCGGCGACGACATTGCGGATATCGGCGACGAGATCGGGATCAGGCAGGTCGCGACCCCAGTTGACGCCGGTGAAGTGGAAGTCGGTCTCGTTGGCGCCGCAGATGAAGTCGCTCATCGAAGCGACCGTGCGATCGGCGACCACCTTGACCGGCCGCTTCAAGCCGATCGGGCCGAGGTAGCCCGGCTTGCAGCCGAAATGTGCATCGATCTCGGCGCCGGTCGCAAAACGGAAGCCGGATTGAAGCCCCGCTAGTTTGCCGGCCTTGAGCTCGTTGAGCGAGTGATCGCCGCGCACCAGCAGCAGCCACACAATCGTGTTCACCACATCGCCTGCCGCGTTCGTCTCGTCGGTGGCGAGCACCAGCGACTTGACGGTACTTTGCAGTGGCACCCCGAGCAGCTTGGCCACGTCTTCGCAGGTGCTGTTGCCCGGAGTCGGAACCTTCATCATCGTCGCGGTCGGCGGGGCGCGCGGCGTGCCTGGCGCCACCGCCTCGGCCATCTCGATGTTGGCCGCGTAGTCAGAGCTCGGGCAGTAGACGATCGCATCCTCGCCGGTGTCGGCAATCACCTGGAATTCGTGCGAGCGCACGCCGCCGATGGCGCCGTTGTCGGCCGCGACCGCGCGGAAGCTCAGGCCCATGCGCTCGAAGATGCGCGTGTAGGCGGTGAACATGCGGTCGTAGCTCTTGCCGGCTGCCTCGATGTCGCGATCGAACGAGTACGCGTCCTTCATCGTGAATTCGCGCCCGCGCATCACGCCGAAGCGAGGCCGGCGCTCGTCGCGGAA
>JANMAW010000212.1:0-9730 GCA_031360005.1 Rhizobacter sp. | reverse complement strand
AGCGCGGTCGGGCGGCTGACTTGGTGGCCTGCCGAGACGCTTGCGACGCCCAAACTCCAGCTGCCCGACGGTGGGGTGGCGCTGGTGGTCAGCACCGAACCCGCCGGCAGGCCGGCCGATGAAAAGCCAAAGTTGTTCCAGCTCGTCAAGCCGAGCAATGCGAAGCTGCCGGTGTAGTTCTGGGTCGGCGCGTTGGCAGCGTTCTCGGCCGTCAGCGAAAAGGGCGTGGTGAATCCGTCCTGCCCGAAGTAGCTGAAGGCACCGCTGCAGGCGGGCGCGGGTGTGCCTTGCGTGACGGAAAAATGGTCCGGAATGAAACGGCCGACATTGCCGGTCGTTGTGCCGGTGACGTCGCCGGCTCCGAGGTAGTCTGCGTCGGCGACACTCGGCGTCAGCGTGATGATGCCGACCTCGTCCCAGGCCAGATTCGTCACGGTTGCCGCGCCCCCGGTGAAGCTTGCGCCGCCGACCGTCGCGTTGGAAAGCGTTCCGGCCGCTCCGCCGGCCGGCAGTACAAGGGCGCCGGTGAGCAAGACGCCCTCGGGAGAGGTCTCCTTGCCGTAGTTGGGTGTGGCCGCGCCGCCGGAGGTCCGAGCCGTCACCGTGGCGCTGAAGTTCTCGCCGGCCTTGATGAACTTCGCCCCCGCGGCGCTGGCCGCCGCCGGGTTCGCGACGAACGGGCTCGCGGTCTGCGCAATGGCCGAGACGACGAAGCCGGCCGGCTTCGTGACGTAGGCGTTCGACGCGACGCTCAGCGTCGCCCCGTTGACGGTCTTGGTCGCCCACAATGTGGCTTGGCCGACGTCGGCGTAGGTGAAGGTGAACGGGGCGTTGCCGCTCGCGTCAAAGGTCATCGCCACCGGGAGGTAGGTCGTCACGGCAGCGTTGTTGTTGCGCGCAACGGTCGTGGCGGTGCCACCGTTGATGCGCATCAGGTTGCTGGCGCTGCAGGTCGTCGGGTTGTTGCACTGGTAGGCCCAGTTCACCGTCGCGGCGCCGGTCAGCGCCGACGTGCAGGCGGCACCGCTGGACCCCACCGCGCGCAGGTAGTAGGTGCCCGACGCGGTGCCGGCAGTTTGCGTCGGCAGCGTCGCCGCCGCGCCGCCCGCCGAAGCCGCGACGATGAAGCCGGCGGTGCTGAAGGTGGTTGAGCAGCTGTTGGCCACAGCGCAGCTGCTGCCGTTCGGGCAGCACTGGCGCGCATTGGTAGCGGCCGTTTGCTCGCCCGACAGCGTGACCGAGACCGCGGTCGCATTGGGGGCCGTGGGATAGCTCAGCGTGGTGCTGGCCACGCCGGACGCATTGAAGGTCACCGAAGTCGCCGCCAGCGTCGCGCCGCTGGTCGCCAGCGCCGCGGTGCTGCCGCTTGCGGCGGTGTAGGCGCTGGTACAGGGGCTGCTGGTGTTCGAGCAGGCGGTGACGGTGACGGTGGTCGGCAGGCAGTTGATGCTGGTGCTCGGAAGCGACAGCTCGTAGTGGTCGGGGCCGGTGAGGGCGGGCCTCAGCGCGACCAGCGCACCGAGGTTGACGAGCGACGTGTTCGCCGCCGAGACCTTCGTCCCGGTGGCGCCGGCCGCGACCTGCAATGCGTACGACGACCCGATACGAATGCCGTTCCCGCCCGCGCCGGTTCCCGCGGTGAATGCCTGGGTCATGCCGGTGCTGGCGTTGACGCCCGCGTTTCCGTTGATCGCGCTGTAGAAGGACACGAGCATCGCGTTCGTCGCGGTCGTCGTCACCGAGGGTGCGGTGTAGGTCGTCGATGCGGCATTCGACTGGGCGCCACTGGCGTTCACCGGGCTGGTGGTGTCGACACCCCGGAACGCCGAGATACTCGCCGCAGTGCGGTCACTGGCGCCGAGCGTCCATGCGTAGCTGGCGGGCTCGGTCGCAGTGGCGACCTTCTTGTAGATGGAGATCCCGAGCGAGCTCGCGTTGTCCCTCGACACGACGAGCGTCCAGCCGGTGGGAACACTGACCATGTTCTGGTCGAGCGGGAAGTTGTTGCCGCGCTGCGCGATCAGGGCGAGCATCACGTCGCCGGTCGTGACGCCGGCCGGCGTCGCCACGCTGATCGAATTGGTCGGACCGGACAGTCCGGCCGTGGTCGACGCGACGTATGAAATGGCCGCCGACGCGGGGCCGGCGACGGACATCGAAGCAATGAGCGCAAGCGCGGCCCCGGTTCCGGTGCGCCGCCTCGCGTACGTTGCGACGCGGGAAAGAATGGCACGCGCGATGCCAAGCGGGGGTCGCATTGGCGTCGCCCGTTCGCCTCCGATTTAGAGGCCGGCCGAGATACCGGCGAAGCCCGCGCTGGCAGCGAGGCCCGGTGAGGTAGGTGTCAGGACGCACGTTTGAACCGATCCGTTGGCGCCGGACGCTCCAGTGCCGATCGCAGCCGGTGTCACGTTGTAGCCGACCGGCAGACCGCCCTGCATCACGTTTCCGACCTGGCTGCAGTTGCTGATCGTGGCGCACTTGGCGCTGACCAGGTTGTTGGTCACGCTGCAGCCACCATAGTTGATCGTCATGGCGCTGGCGGCAGCGCCCGCCACGCCTTTCAGCGCGGCGTCTTTGGCCTCGTTCCCGAGGTCGATGAACTTGGGCAGCGCGGTGGCGGCGAGAACGCCGAGGATGACGATGACGATGATCAGTTCGATCATCGTGAAGCCGGTTTGACGGGATTTCATGGTGAAGCTCCTTCGAAAGGGTTGCGTGGTTTTTGTCACGGACAGGAAGAAAGGGTTTGGACCCCGGACGGCGCTCCTGACTGCGCTGTCCGGGTGGGGGTGATCGGGCACGGCGGCGAAGCCGATGCGGGGTTCGCGGCGCTGCCGTGCGCCTGCGCCAGCGCCGCAAGCGAGCGCGCCTGCGCGGCTTTGGTTTCGAGTTCCGCGCCGCGGGCCGACACCTGCAACTCCGCGAGGTGATCGAGCACAAACGCGGCGATCGTGACAACCACCACGATCGTCAGCGCGAACTCGAGCCGGGCAATGCCGGCTGCGGCGCGTGGCGCGTGGCGATGGGCGATGGTTTGCGTGCATTGCGGCAGCTTGGATTGGGGTGGCGTCGGGCGGGGGTCCATGGCGTTATCGGCATCCCGGATCAATGCTTGAGCGCGACGCGGCCCAGATCCCATACCGGCAGGAACACGCCAAGTGCCAACACCAGCACGAGAATGCCCAGCACGACGATCATGATCGGCTCGATCTGCTGGCCCAGCGTCCTGAGCTCGTACTGGACTTCGCCGGTGTAGAGGCCGGCGACCTCGTCCATCATTTCGTCGACCGCGCCGGTCTCTTCGCCGACCGCGATCATCTGCAGCACGATCGGCGTGAACACGCCGGTGGCCGCCGCGGATCGCAGGATCGACTCGCCGCGCTCGACGCTCAGCCGCATGCCCTCGACCTTCTGCGCGATGTGTGCGTTCGCCACCGTCTGCGCGACCACCGACAGCGCCTGCTCGATCGGCACGCCGCTCTTCAGTGACAGCGCAAAGCTGCGCGAGAAGCGCGCGAGCACGCCCTTCTTGACGATCTTGCCGGCCAGCGGCAGGCGCAGCTTCAGGCGGTCCCAGGTGAGACGCCCGGGCGGAGTGGCGATCCAGCGCCGCAGCCACCAGACGCCCGCCGCCGCGCCGAGCAGCAGCAGCCAGCCGTAGGTGATCGTGAACGCCGACGTGGCCATCAGGATGCGCGTCGCCAGCGGCAGCTCGGCGCCGAAGCTCTTGAAGACGGTCGCGAAGGCCGGGATCACCATCAGGTTGATGACGGTCATGCCGGCGACCATCGCGGCCAGCACGAACATCGGGTAGCGCAGCGCCGACTTGATCTGCTGGCCCATCGACATCTCGAACTCGATGTGGTTGAAGAGGCGCAGGAACACTTCGTCGAGGCGGCCGGTCATCTCGCCGACGCGCACGAGCGCGACGTAGAAGCCGTCGAACACCTTCGGGTGCTGGGCGAAGGCGGTCGAGAGGTCGAGGCCGGAGCCGAGGCTCTGGCGCACCTGCTGCAGGATCTGCTGCATGCGCACGTTCGGCGCCGACTCCTGCAGGCCGGCGAGGGCGCGCAGGATCGGCACGCCCGCCTTCAGCAGCGTATGCAACTGGCGGCTGAACAGCAGCAGGTCGACCGGCTGCACCCGCGGCAGCATCCATTGCTTGAGGTCGAAGCGCGGCTTCGCAGCGTCCGACGTGCGCGGGCTGCCGGCTACGGCCTGCTTGATGGTCAACGGCGTGACGCCGCGCGCCACGAGCATGTCGGCCACGGCAGTCGCCGACGCACCTTCGAGCAGGCCGGCCACAGTGCCTGCGCCGGAGCGGCCGGTGTACGCGAAGTTCATGCGTCTTCGACGCCATTGCCGATGCGCATCGCATCCTCGATCGTCGAGCGCCCTTCGAGCACGAGCCGCAGGGCGTCGCGGGCGAGCGTGTGGCCGGCCATCTGGCGCCGCGCCGCCTGCGTGAAGGCGGCTGGCTCGCCATGGTTCAGCGCGTCGACCAGGTCCTGTGTCATCTCGACGAATTCGAAGACGCCGGTGCGGCCGATGTGGCCGGTCTGGTTGCACTGGCCGCAGCCGCGGCCGCGACGCAGCTGCGCAGCTGCGAGTTCATCAGGCTTGGCGAGCGCGCTGAGCCAGGCTTGCTCGTGCGGGTCGGGGTGGTGCGGTTCGGCGCAATGCGGGCAAACCACGCGCATCAGGCGCTGCGCCAGCACCAGATGCAGCGACAGCGCGACCATGTAGCGCGGCACGCCCATGTCGAGCAGCCGGATCGGCGTGCTCATCGCGTCGTTGGTGTGCAGCGTGGAAAGCACCAGGTGGCCGGTGAGGGCGGCACGCATGCCGATCTCGGCGGTGTTGCGATCGCGCATTTCGCCGACGAGGATCACGTCGGGGTCCTGCCGCAGCGCGGAACGCAACACGCGGTCGAAGCTCAGGTCGATCTTCTCCATGACCTGAACCTGGTTCAAGCCGGGCAGCCGGTACTCGACCGGGTCTTCGACCGTGATGATCTTGCGCTCGGTGCTGTTCAGCGCATTCAGCGCCGCGTACAACGTGGTGGTCTTGCCGCTGCCGGTCGGGCCGGTGACGAGCACCATGCCGCTCGGCCGCGCAATCGCGCGCTGCAGGGCCTGCGCGACGCGCGGCGGCAGGTTCAGCGCGGCGAGCGACAGCAGCCCGCTGTTCTGGTTCAGAAGCCGCATCACAACGGACTCGCCGTGCTGCGTTGGCATCGTCGAGATCCGCACATCGACCCCGCCGCCGCGCAGCTTCACGGCGAAACGGCCGTCCTGCGGCAGGCGCTTCTCGGAGATGTCGAGCCCCGACATCAGCTTGAGCCGCAGCGCCACCGCATTCGCGATCTTCGGGTCGGCCTCGCTTTGCACATGCATCACGCCGTCGACGCGATAGCGGATGCGTAACGACCGCTCCTGCGGCTCGAAGTGGATGTCGGAGGCGCGCACCCGCAGCGCTTCCTCGAACACCGAATACAGCAACCGCACGACCGGCGCGTCTTCGGTGCTGGCCCGCCGGTCGACGAGACTCTCGCGCGTGCTGGCGAGTTCGGTTCCCAGCTCTTTCGCATGGCCGGCGATCTCTTCGGTGCGGTGATACGAGCGATCGATGGCGCTGAGCAGCTGGCTCTCCGCGACGACCGCGAGTTCGACTTCGCACTTCAAGAGGCGTGTGATCTCGTCGTAGGCCCCGAGGTCGGTCGGGTCGGCCATGCCGACACGCACGCCATGCGGCGTTTCCTCGAGCGGCAGCGCCCGAAGCCGCCGCGCCTGGGTCTCGGTCAGCAGCCGCGCGATCTCGGGGCGCACGCTGGCCTTGGTCATGTCGACGAAGGGCGCGCGCAGTTGGCGCGCCAGCGCCTTGGCGATCTGCACTTCGTCGACCCAGCCCTTGTCGATGATCGTGCGACCGAGCTTGCGGCCGGTGCTGCGCTGCGCGGCCAACGCTTCGCCGAGTTGCGCTTGGGTGATCAGCGCCTGCTGGACCAGCAGGTCGCCAAGACGGACGCGTTCGGGGCTGGCCATGTGCCGGAATCTCAGCGCTTGTCGGTGGAGAGCGAGGCATCGGCTTCGGGCCACGGGCCCTCTTCGCCGATCACCGAGGGCTTGATCAGGATCACCAGCTCGCGCTTGGTCATCGAGCCGGTTTTCTGGCGGAACAGGGCACCGAGGACCGGCACGCCGCTGATGCCGGGCAGGCCGCTGCGGTCGTCGCGCTGGTCCTGCGTCATCAGGCCGCCGATCGCGACGATCTGGCCGTTGCGCACGCGCACGATGCTGTCGGTCTCGCTGATGGCGCTGAGCGCGAGCGGCAGCTGGAACGAGCCGAGCGTGCCGAGGTTGACGATCTTGACCTTGTCGGTGACGTTGCTGACGCTCGGGTGCACATGCAGCATCACGTTGCCGGCGTCGTCGATCTGCGGCGTGACGTCGAGCGCGACGCCGCTGAAGAAGGGTTGCAGCGTCAGGCTGGGCGTCGTGATCGCGCCGACGGTGCTGGTGGTGGTGGTGGTCGAGATGCCGGTGACGAACAGTTCGTCGCTGCCGACCTTGAGCACCGCCTTCTGGTTGTTCAGCGTCGCGATCCGCGGGCTCGACAGCACCTGAACGTTGCCCTGAGATTCGAGGAAGTTCAGCATCGTGGCGAAGTTCGACGCCTGGAACGCGAGGCCGTAGAAGCCCTTGCCGAGCGCGCTGGCGGCGAGCCCGGCGCCGGCCGTGATGGTGTTGATGCCGTCGCTGATCGGCGAACCCTGCGGCGCCAGAGTCGCGCCCGGCGCGGCGGTGCCGATGCTGATCTTGCCGTTGCCGAGGTTGCCGAAGGCACCCCAGTTGACACCGGCCTGCGAGCCCTGGCTCAGTTCGACCGAGACAATCTTCGCCTCGAGCATCACCTGGCGTTCGATGCTCACCTGCATCGCCTTCAGGTACTCCTCGACATGGAGCAGCTCGGCCGGCGTCGCGCGCACGACGATCACGCCGGCGGCTGGGTTCAGCACGACGCTGCGCTGGTCGGCCGCGCCGACCAGAGACACCAGCGAGGCTTTCATCTCACGCCAGAAGTCGGCGTCGGAGGTGGTGCGAACGTGCGCGGTGTCGTCGCTCCGCCCGCCGCCGGCCGGATTGCCCGAGGTGCTCCCGGCCGTGCCGGATGTGGCCGAACCGCCTGAGCTGCCCTGCGTGATCGAGCTCGACGACACGCGGATGTCGCTCGCGCCTTCGCGCCGGCCCGGCAGGTAGTTGATCTTGAACAGCCGTGTCTGCACGGTGTTGGGTTGCACGAAGATGCGGTTGCCGGCGACGCGATAGCCGTAGCCGAACAGCTCGCGCATCGAGTCCATCGCCTCGAGCACGGTCGTGTCTTTCAGCGTGATCGTCACCTTGCCGGCAACCTCGGGCGAGACCAGCATGTTGTACGGCGTGCCCGAGCCGATCTGCATGAAGACCAGCGCGGCCGGCGCGTTGTTGACCGACAGGTCGAAGCGGCCGCCGAGGCTCGCAGCGGCCGCGGGCGGGCTGTTGAGCGACAGGTCGAAGCCGCCGCCGGGGCTGGCTGCGGCGGCGGGCGCCGGCGCTGCCGCCCATGCGCCTGTGGTGGCGGCAACCAGCAGGCCGCAGATCAGATTGCACGAGATCATCGATATTCCTTTGCGGCCGCGGCCGTGCGCGGGCTGGGCGGCGCGGTGGCGCTGGCGGTCTTGGCGACGCCGGGGACCAGCGTGATGCGTTGTTCGTAGCGGGCCGCGCGCAGCAGGATGCCCTGGGCATCGATCGCGACCACGGTCAACCCGCCGACGCGCTCGCCGATGCGCACGAGGCGGCCGTCGACCAGCGCGCTGACTCCGCCCTGCGCCGACACCAGCACCGACTGCAGCTGCGGCCAGGCCGGCGCCTCGGCGCTAACGCCGGCGCGCGCCGCACCGCCCGAGGGCTGGGCGAGCCCGGGCGGGCGCGTCGGGTCCGCCAGCGGCGGTGGTTCGGCTTCGGCCGGCCGGCATGCGCCAGCGGCCAGCAGCGCGCACGCCAAGTACGCCGCAGTGTTGCGTCTCGGGGCGCGGCGTGGCGTCACGTTCAGATCTCCAGCCAGTTGCGGTCGGGGCTCAGCGTGTACAGCCGAAGCGTCACGACGACCTTGGGGTGCTCCTCGACCTTGAGCTGCATCCCGCCCCACAGCACATGCTGCGGCATGGTCTCGATCGCGCGGACATAGGCCAGCACATCGGCATAGCCGCCCTCCACCGCCACCTCGACACCGTGTCGGTACAGCGCGCCTGCGGCGTTCGGAGCCGCTGCCGCGCCGACCTCGGTGCGGCCGAGCGACTGCATCGATCGCAGGCGCAGACCGCCGGTCTGCCCGAGCAGGCGGTCGAGCATCGGCACCATCTGGTGCGCGCTCACCAGCGTCGCGCCAAAGGCGTGCAGCGCGGCATTGCTCCGATCGACGCGTTCGCGCCATTGCGCCACTTCGATGCGCAATTGCTGTTCGGCGTTGCGCGTCTCGATGCTGCGGCGCGCGACCTCGTCGTCCAGGCGCTGCAGCGTGGCGGCTGCCGCGGACTGGCGCGCGCGCGCTGCCGTCCAGCCTTCGAAGGCGGGCCTGAGCCACAGGCTGTAGGTCAGCATCCACACCACCGCGACCGCCGCGCCGATCAGCAGCAGGCGTTCGCGACGCTCACGCGCGTCGAATGCTTGCCGCAGCCGACTGACGCTGGCGCGGACCTGATCGAATCTCAGTGCGGTCGCGCGCATCAGCGAGGCTCCGACGCGCTGGCGGCAGCGCGCAGTGCGAATTCCGAATAGGCCTGGCCGGCGCCTCTGCTGCCATCCCCCCTGGCACCGGACTCGACCGCCTTCAGGCTCAGCTGCGCGAACTCGCGGCCCTTGAACAGCGGCTCGGCGTTGAGGCTGCGCAGGTAGTCCGGCAGTTGGCCCGGGTCGGTCATGCGGCCGCCGAGTTCGAGCGATCGGCCATCGGGCGCGACGCCGAAGCCGGTCAGCCACAAGCTGCGCCGGGTCTGGCGCGACAACGCCAGCAGGTACTCCGAATAGCCTTGTGTGCCTCCGGCCTGGCCGGAATCGAGCGCGGCGCGCACGCGCTGTTGCGCAGCCTCGACCGAGCGCAGCCGGGCCAGCTCAGTGGCGTCGTGCGATGGCATTCCCGGGGGGGCAGCAGCGGTGCGCGCCTGCGCAGCGGCGAGCGCCTGTTCGGTGCTGTGGGCCTGCTCGTCGGCCTGCGCGCTCATCGTCCTCAGGCCCAGCGCGAGGGCGGCCGAGACGGCGAACGTCGCGGCCAGCGCGACCAGCCCGGCCTGGCTGCCGAGGTGTTCGCGCCGGCGCTGCAGGCTGGCGTCGAGCAGGTTGATCTGTTGCGGCATGGAACGGGGCTCAGCGAAGCGCGGCGCCGATCGCGGGCAGGTACGCGGCCTGCTCGGTGGGGTCGAGCAGGGCGGGCACGGCCGACAGGTCGAGCACCGCACCGAGATCGAACGCCGTGATCGTCACATACACCAGATCGCGCACGTACTCGATGAAGCCCATCAGCGGCGCGCCGGGCGCGACCTGGAGTCGGGCCAGATTGGCGTGGCTGAACTGGCGCTCGACGTTGTCGAACGTACGTTGCAACTCGAGGCTGGCACGTTCGAAATGCTGCTGGCGTGCCGATGGGTCGGCATCGGTGAGCTGTGCCAGCGTCACGTCGATGTGGCGCG
>JANMAW010000208.1:0-6336 GCA_031360005.1 Rhizobacter sp. | reverse complement strand
ACGAAATAACAACCGATGATCGACGCGATGATCGAGACACCGCCCAGCAGCAGCGGGTAGACCACGGCCGACATCGCCGCGTTCTTCACGACCAGTGCGCCGAGCGCCATCGTCGCGATCAGCGTCACGGCGTAGGTCTCGAACAGGTCGGCGGCCATGCCGGCGCAATCGCCGACGTTGTCGCCGACGTTGTCGGCGATCACCGCGGGGTTGCGCGGGTCGTCTTCGGGAATGCCGGCCTCGACCTTGCCGACCAGATCGGCGCCGACGTCGGCGCCCATCGTGAAGATCCCGCCGCCCAGCCCCGCGAAGATCGAGATCAGCGATGCCCCGAACGCGAAGCCCAGCATCGGCTTCAGCGACGCCGACAGATCGGTCGCGGCGCTGCCGCTGCCGGTCAGGACCATGAAGAAGATCGACACGCCCAGCAGGCCCAGGCCGACCACCAGCATACCGGTGATCGCACCGCCCTTGAAGGCGACGTCGAGCGCCGGCCCGATGCCCTTGGTGGCCGCCTGCGCAGTGCGGACATTGGCCTTCACCGACACGTTCATGCCGATGAAGCCGCACGCGCCCGAAAGCAGCGCGCCGAGCACGAACCCGATGGCCGAGGTGACGTCGAGGAACACGCCGATCAGGATCGCCAGCACGACCCCGACGATCGCGATGGTCTTGTACTGGCGCGCCAGGTAAGCGGCAGCACCTTGCTGAATCGCACCGGCGATTTCCTGCATTCGCGCATTGCCCGCGTCCTGGCTGAGGATCCAGCTTCGTTGCACGAAGCCGTAAATGACTGCGGCCAGGCCGCAGGCCAGCGCGAAATAGAGCGCCATCGTTGTGTTGATCAAGGGGTGTCCTTCCTCGTCGAATGCTTTGATTGGAATTGTGAAGCGGGGTGCGTCCACTGCTCGCGCTTGCGTGGCCCCGGCTGGGCCCCGCGGATGCTACGGGATGGGATGCCGCAAGGCAACGCCGCTCGCACGGTGTTTTCCATCGGTCGATTGCGGGTTCGTTCCAGAAGGCGGATTTGCCGACTGGCTCTAAACTCGCAGTTTTCTGACGTACCGACCAGCCACCATGAGCCTGCACAACGTGACCCCCGGCGCGAAGGCGCCCGACCAGTTCAACGTGATCATCGAGATCCCGATGAACGCCGACCCGATCAAGTACGAAGTCGACAAGGAAAGCGGGGCGATGTTCGTCGACCGCTTCATGACCACCGCGATGCACTACCCGTGCAACTACGGCTATGTGCCGCAGACGCTGTCGGATGACGGCGACCCGGTCGATGTGCTGGTCATCACGCCGTTCGCACTGACGCCGGGCGTGGTCGTCACCTGCCGCCCGATCGGCGTGCTCAAGATGGAAGACGAGGCGGGCGGCGACGCCAAGGTGCTGGCGGTACCGATCGACAAGATCCTGCCGATCTACACCCACTGGCAAAAGCCGGAAGACATCAACCCGATGCGTCTGAAGGCGATCCAGCATTTCTTCGAGCACTACAAGGATCTCGAGGCCGGCAAGTGGGTCAAGATTCAGGGCTGGGAAGGGCCCGATGCGGCCAAGGACGAGATTCGCCAGGGCATCGAGAGCTACCGGAACCAATTGGCCGGCCGGCCGTCGTAAGGCCACCTCTTGCTCGACCGATTGCGTCACTTAATGCCCCGTCCCCTGCGTTCGATCACCTCCCGGTATTTTTTCGCCGCTGCGCTGGCGCTCTCAGCGATCCCTGCACTGCCGCAGTCGCTGCCGTCCGGAGTCGCTGCGGTGGCCTCGGTGGAGGGCGCGGACGAGTATCGCTTGCCCAACGGACTGCAGGTGCTGCTGATCCCCGATGACTCGAAGCCGACAACGACCGTCAACCTCACATATCGCGTCGGCTCGCGCCACGAAAACTATGGCGAGACCGGCATGGCGCACCTGCTCGAGCACATGCTCTTCAAGGGCACGCCGAAGCATCAGAAGGTCTGGGCTGAGTTCCAGAAGCGCGGCCTCGCGGCGAACGGCTCGACCTGGTTCGACCGCACGAACTATTTCGCGAAGTTCTCGGCCAACGACGAGAACCTGCAGTGGTACGTCGGCTGGCTGGCCGATTCGATGGTCAACAGCTTTGTCGCGCGCACCGACCTTGACACGGAGATGACGGTGGTGCGCAACGAGATGGAGTCGGGCGAGAACCGGCCCGAACGAATCCTGATCCAGCGCACCATGGCGATGATGTTCGACTGGCACAACTACGGCCACTCGACGATCGGTGCGCGTGCCGATATCGAGAATGTCGACATCCCGCGGCTGCAGGCCTTCTATCGCCTTTACTACCAGCCCGACAACGCGACGCTGATCGTTTCCGGCAAGTTCGATCCGCCCCGGGTGCTGAAGTGGGTGAGCGAATCATTCGGCGCGATCGCCAAGCCGACGCGCAAGCTGCCGGTGTTGTACACGACCGATCCGGTGCAGGACGGCGAGCGCAGCGTCACGCTGAAGCGCGTCGGCGGTTCGCCGTTGATCCAGGCCGGCTACCACGTGCCGGCGGGCCCCTCACCCGACAACGCGGCGGTCGAATTGCTGACGCTGATCCTCGGCGACACACCGTCGGGGCGCCTGTACAAGCGGCTTACGCGCAAGCAGCTCGCGGCGGGCACGTCGTCGTACTCGTTCACGCTCGCCGACCCGGGCGTCATGTTCGTCGGGGCACAGCTCGCCCCGGGTCAGGACGTCGACAAGGCGCGCAGTGAGATGCTCGCGACCGTCGAGTCGATCGCGCGCGAGCCGATCACCGCCGACGAGCTCGCGCGCGCCAAGCTCAAATGGCTGAAGGACTGGGAGCAGTCGTTCACCAACCCCGAAACGGTTGGCGTCGCGCTGTCGGAATCGATCGCCCAGGGTGACTGGCGCCTGTTCTTCCTGGCCCGCGATCGCGTGCGCGACATTGCGCTCGCCGATGTGCAGCGCGTCGCCGAGCAGTATCTGGTGCCCGACAACCGCACGCTCGGCATCTATCTGCCGACCGACAAGCCGCTGCGTTCGCCGCCGCCCGTGCGCGTCGACATTGCGCAAGCGTTGCAGGACTTCAAGCCGCAGGCGGCAGCCGCCAAGGTCGAGGCCTTCGTCGCGACGCCCGCCAACATCGATGCGCGCACGCAGACCTTCACGGTTGGCGGCGTGCAGGGCGCGTTGCTGCCGAAAGGCACACGCGGCAACGCCGTGAACGCGGTGCTGACGCTGCGCTTCGGCGACGAGACCAGCCTGTTCGGGCAGGGTCAGATCGCCCAGGCGGTGGCCGCGCTGCTCGACAAGGGCACGAAGACGCTGACGCGCGAGCAGTTGCAGGACCGGCTCGACGCGTTGAAGACCGAACTGAACGTGAGCGCGTCGCCGGGCCGCGTGACGCTCGCGCTTGTGTCGCGTCGCGAGCATCTGCCGGCGGCGATCGAACTGGTCGGGGATCTGCTGCGCAACCCGATCTTCCCCGCCGACGCTCTCGACGAGCTGAAGCGCAGCACGCTCAGCGGCATCGAACAGCAGCGCAAGGATCCTGGCGCGGTGGCGCGCAACGCGCTCGATCGCCTCGGCAACCCGTACCGGCGCGGCGACGTGCGCTATCGCGCGACCTTCGGCGAGCTCGTCGACGACTACAACGCGCTCAGCGTCGAGCAGCTGCGTGCCTTCCACGCGCGCTTCTATGGCGCCGGCCGCGGCGAGTTTGCGGCGGTCGGCGACATGGACCCGGCACAGGTTCGCGCCGCGTTGCAAAAGGCGCTCGGCGGCTGGCGCGACGGTGCGCCCTTTACTCGCGTGCCGCAGCCGCTGGTCGCGGTGAAGTCCGAGCAACTGATGCTTGCGACGCCCGACAAGCCTAACGCCACGATGCTGGTGCGGCTGGGTGTGCCGCTCACCGACACGGACGCCGACTACCCGGCGCTCTTGATGGCCAACCACCTGCTCGGTGCAGGCGGCAACTCGCGGCTGTGGAAACGCATACGCGAAGGCGAAGGCCTGTCGTACGACGTTCGCAGTGGCATCGACTGGAACAACCTCGAGCGCAATTCGCCGTGGCAGGCGAGCGCGATCTTCGCGCCGCAGAACCGCGCCAAGGTCGAGGCCGGTTTCCGCGAAGAGATCGCGCGGGCGCTGCAAGACGGCTTCTCCGCGCAGGAGTTGCGTGAGGGGCAGGCGAGCCTGATCAACTTCCGCCAGCTTTCGCGCGCGCAGGACGGCGGTGTTGCCTTCACGCTGGCGAACAACCTGTACCTCGGGCGCAGCTTTGGGCTCCAGGCGCAGGTCGATGAAGCGATCGGCAAGCTCACGCTGGAACAGGTGAACGCGGCGCTGCGCCAGTACGTGACGCCGCAAAGCTTCGTCTCGGCATTCGCCGGCGACTTCAAGCCCTGACAGCGCAGTCGCGATGGTTCAGACGGGGGCCTTGAACGGGCGCCGTTCGTTCAGTTCGTCGAGGTAGCCGGTCACGCCGGCCCCTTCGCGATCCAGGAAGTCGCCGACCGCTCGCGCGAATTGCGGGTGTGCAAGCCAGTGCGCCGACCACGTCTGCACCGGCAACAGGCCGCGCGCCATCTTGTGCTCGCCCTGCGCGCCGCCTTCGAAGCGCTGGTAGCTGTTGGCGATGCACCAGGCGAGCGGCCGGTAATAGCAGGCCTCGAAATGCAGGCAGGGGATGTGCTCGACCGCGCCCCAGTAGCGCCCGAACGCCGTCCGGCGCTGCGGGTCGATGCAGATCAGCGAGGCAGCAATGCGCGCGCCGTCCTTCGATGCGATGAACAGCAACCAGTTCGTCGCCATGGCGCAGGACATGCGCGCGAAGAAATCGCGCGTCAGGTACGGGGTGGAGCGGTGCTCTCGATACGTCTGGGCATAGCAACGGTAGAAGAAGTCCCAGTCGTCATCGGTGATCTGCGCGCCCTCCAACTCGGTGAAAACGATGCCGGCATCGACGACCCGACGCCGTTCCTGCTGGATCTTCTTGCGCTTCTCGCGCTGCAAACTTGCGAGGAAGTCGGCGAAGTCGGCGTAGGGTTGCGGCGCCCGCTGCGTCCAGTGGAACTGCACGGTGCTGCGCATCATCCAGCCTTCTTCGCGCGCGCATTGTTGGTCAGCCTCATCGAGGAACAGCAGGTGCGCCGACGAGAACCCTTCCTGGCGCGCGAACTCTTGCATCGTGCGCAGCAAAAGCTTTCGGCCGGTTGTATCGCGTGACAGCAGGCGCGGCCCGGGCACCGGCGTGAACGGCACGGCATCGAGCAGCTTCGGGTAATAAGGCAGGCCGTGGCGCTGGTAGGCATCGGCCCAGGCCCAGTCGAACACGTATTCGCCGTACGAATGTTCCTTCAGGTACAGCGGGCAGGCCGCGATCAGCGTGCCGCCGGCGAACACACCGAGGAACTGCGGCAGCCACCCGGTGCGGGCGCAGGCGCTCGCGGATTCGTGCATCGCCAGCAGGTACTCGTGACGCATGAAGGGCGTGCTGCCAGGCTGCGCATCGAGCAATTCGTTCCACTGCGCTGCATCGATTGAGGCAGGCCCGTCGAAGACCCGAATGACATAATCGTTCGGGACCATCGAGCCCGGCGCATCGCCCTCTGGACCGTCATCGGTTTCCTGCTTCTGCACGTCCGCGTTCTCCACCATGTCAGCACAACCTCCGGTGAAAGTGGCCCTGGCGCAGATCAACGCCACCGTCGGCGATCTGCGCGGCAACGGACAGCGCATCGTCGAAGCCGCCCGGCGTGCATACCAGCAGGGGGCGCGCCTCGTGCTCACTCCGGAACTCGGCATGTGTGGTTACCCGCCCGAAGACCTGCTGCTGCGCCCCGCGTTCATGCAGGCCTGCGCCGAGGCGCTCGGCGACTGCGCGCGTGCGCTGGCCGACTTGCCGGGTCTGTTCGTGGTGGTGGGGCATCCGCATCAGTTTGGTGATCGCGGTGATGTTAGGTCGAACTCGGTCTCGGTGCCGCAGCGCTACAACGCCGCTTCGGTCATCTCCGAGGGCCGGGTTCTGGCGACCTATTGCAAGCGCGAGTTGCCCAATTACCAGGTGTTCGACGAACGGCGTTACTTCGCTTCCGGGCGCGACGCCGGGTTGCCGGCGCTGGTGATCGAGGTGCAGGGCCTGAAGTTCGGCGTGCTGATCTGCGAAGACGCATGGTTCGACGAACCGGGTCGCGCCGCCAAGGCCGCGGGCGCGCAGGTGCTGTGCGTGCTGAACGCGTCACCCTTCCACCTCGGCAAGCTGGCCGAGCGCGAATCGCGCATGGCCGCCACGGCGCGCGACCTCGGGCTGCCGTTGCTGTATGCGCACCTGGCGGGCGGGCAGGACGAGGT
>JANMAW010000174.1:0-6005 GCA_031360005.1 Rhizobacter sp. | reverse complement strand
GAGGGTCTGTGGGTCGGCGAGAACGTGAGCTTCAAGGACCTGAAGGTCATGTACCTGGCTTTCATCCAGGCGTTCTTCGAAACCCAGGAGCTGAAGCTGCGGTTTCGGCCCAGCTATTTCCCGTTCACCGAACCGAGCGCCGAGATCGACATCATGTTTGAAAGCGGGCCTCTCGAAGGTCGCTGGCTCGAAGTCTCGGGCTCGGGCCAGGTGCACCCGCAGGTGATTCGCAACATGGGACTTGACCCGGAGCGCTACATCGGGTTCGCGTTCGGTTCCGGAATCGACCGCCTGGCAGTACTGCGCTACGGAATGAGCGACCTGCGCCCGTTCTTCGAAGGCGACCTGCGCTTTCTTGCGCAGTTCAACTGAACATCCTGCGAGCCGACAAGATGCAATTTCCCGAGTCCTGGTTGCGCGAGTTCTGCGACCCTCCGATCGACAGTTCTGCGCTGATCGAGCTGCTGACGATGTCGGGCATGGAGGTCGAGGAGGCACGCCAAGCCGCGCCGCCATTCACCGGCGTCGTGGTGGGCCAGGTGCTGTCGGTGGCGCGCCATCCGAATGCCGATCGACTCAACGTGTGCGAGGTGAATGCCGGCACCGGCACGCCGCTGACGGTCGTGTGCGGGGCGCCCAACGTGCGCGCCGGCATCAAGGTTCCGTGTGCGCTGGTCGGCGCGGCGCTGCCAGCGTCGGACGACGCGAACGGCGACGCCAATCCGTTCGTCATCAAGCTCGGCCAGCTACGCGGTGTCGAGAGCCAGGGCATGCTGTGCTCGGCGCGCGAGCTCAGGCTCTCCGACGACCACGGCGGCTTGCTGATCCTCGGTGAGGATGCGATCGTCGGCCAGGACATTCGCGAGCATCTGAATCTCGACGACACGCTGCTCACGCTCAAGCTCACGCCGAACTTGGCGCATTGCCTGAGCGTGTACGGTTTGGCGCGCGAAGTTTCGGCGTTGACGGGCGCGCCGCTGCTGCAGCCGGCGTTCGCGCCGGTGAAGGTGCGCCATCACGACAAGCTGCGCGTCAAGGTCGAAGCGCCCGACCTCTGCGGCCGCTTCTCGGGCCGCATCGTGCGCAACGTCGACACCAAGGCCCTGACACCCCCCTGGATGGTCGATGCCCTGTCGCGCTGCGGCCAGCGCTCGGTGACCGCGCTGGTCGATATCTCGAATTACGTGATGTTCGAGTTTGGTCAACCTTCCCACATCTTCGATCTCGACAAGATCCACGATGGCCTGACGGTGCGCTGGGGCAGGGCGGGCGAGTCGCTGACACTGCTCAACGGCACGACGGTCGAGGTCGATCCGAAGGTCGGGGTGATCGCCGATTCGCAGGGCGTCGAGTCGCTCGCCGGGATCATGGGCGGCGCGGCCACCGCGGTGTCCGACGCCACGAAGAACGTGTATGTCGAAGCTGCGTTCTGGTGGCCCGAGGCCGTGGCGGGCCGGTCGCGCCGCTTCAACTTCACGACCGATGCAGGCCATCGTTTCGAACGTGGCGTTGATCCTGCCATGACGGTGGAGATCCTCGAGCACATCACGCAACTGATCATCGACATCTGCGGCGGCGATGCGGGGCCGATCGATGACCAGTTGCTCCGCCTGCCACAGCGCGAGCCGGTCACGTTGCGGATCCAGCGCGCCGGCCGGGTCATCGGCATGCCGGTCACGCAGCCGGAGTGCGAAAGCGTGATGCGGCGCCTGGGACTGCAGTTCACCAGCGAGCCCGGGCGGCTGATCGTCACGCCGCCGAGTTGGCGCTTTGATCTCCAGATTGAAGAAGACCTGATCGAGGAAGTGATCCGCGTGCTCGGCTACGAGAGCCTGCCCGACACCGTGCCGCTCGCCACGCTCACACCGCGTGCGCGCAGCGAGTCGCAGCGCGGGCTCGACGCACTCCGCCACCAGATGGCCGGGCTCGACTACCAGGAGACGATCAACTTCAGCTTCGTCGACGAGCGCTGGGAACGTGAACTCGCAGGCAACGCCGACCCGATTCGCCTCGTGAATCCGATGGCCGGCCACATGGCGGTGATGCGCTCCAGCCTTCTCGGCAGCCTGATCGGCGTGTTGCGCCTTAACCTTGCGCGCAAGGCGTCACGCGTGCGGGTGTTCGAGCTCGGCCGCGCGTTCCTGCGCGATGCTGGCGTGAACGATGGTGATGCGAGTGTGGCGGGCGTGGCCCAGCCGTTGCGGCTCGCGGGCCTGGCCTGCGGAGGTGCGCAGTCGCTGCAGTGGGGCACGAAGGACACCGCTGTCGACTTCTTCGACATCAAGGGCGACATCGAAGCCTTGTTGTCGCCGCGCATTGCGCGCTTCGTCCCGGCCGAGCACCCGGCGATGCACCCGGGCCGTTGCGCGCGCATCGAACTCGGTGGTGCCGCGATCGGTTTCGCCGGCGAATTGCACCCCAAGTGGAGGCAGGCCTATGAGTTGCCGACGGCACCGTTGCTCTTCGAGCTCGACGCAGCGGCGCTGGTGCAGCGCGACCTGCCGGTGTACACGCCGATCCAGCGTCACCAATCGGTGTGGCGCGACATTTCCGTGATTGCTGCGGCCGGCTTGACTCACGAGGCACTGATGCAGGCGATCACGAGCGCCCACCATGCCGGAATGATCCGCTCGACGCGGCTCTTCGACATCTACAAGCCGCAGGTCGCGAGCGGCGACCTGCGACCCGGCGAGCGCAGCCTGAGTGTTCGCCTCGAACTGCTCGACGACGACGTCACGTTGACCGACGAGCGCATCGACGCGGCCGTGGCGGATGTGGTGACCACGCTGGGCGCACGGCTCGGCATTCGGCTGCGTGGCTGAGGTGGCATCGACATGAACGCCACCGACCCGCGCGACAACGTTGACCCCGATCAGAGCGGGGAGCCCGGCCCCGGCGGTGTCGCGCTGCCGACGCTGGAAACGCCCACGCTGACCAAGGCCGAACTGGCTGAACTGCTGTTCGAACGCCTCGGATTGAACAAGCGTGAATCCAAAGACATGGTCGAAGCCTTCTTCGAACTGATCCACGCGACGCTCGTCTCGGGCGACGACATGAAGATGTCAGGGTTCGGCAACTTCACGATCCGCCGCAAGGCGCCGCGCCCGGGCCGCAACCCGCGTACCGGCGAGGCGATCCCGATCAAGGCTCGCAACGTTGTTACATTTCACGCGAGTCACAAACTCAAGGGTGTCGTGCAAGGCGACATACCTCCCGAGGAGGAGTTCGAGTAAAGTATTAGCTTTTGGGCCTGATCTCATTGATTTCTATGGAGAAAGCGCTCCCTGCCATTCCTGCCAAGCGCTACTTCACCATCGGTGAGGTCAGTGATTTGTGCGGCGTGAAGCCGTATGTGCTGCGCTATTGGGAGCAGGAATTCACGCAGCTCAAGCCCATGAAGCGGCGCGGCAACCGCCGTTACTACCAGCACCATGAAGTCCTGCTGATTCGCCGGATTCGCGACTTGCTGTACGAGCAGGGCTTCACGATCAGTGGCGCACGCAACCAGCTTACCGACAGCGGGCCTGCCCGCAGCCAGGCTGAGCGCATGCCCGATGGCGACGTCGCTGCCGACGCTATCGTGCTGGACCTGATGATTGACGAACTGGAAGGCGGGGCATCCTCCGCGCTTGTGGAGATCCCGCAACCGGAGGCGTCGACGATCGCGCTCTCGGTACCGCAGATGCGCCAGGAACTCATCTCGATTCGCGGTTTGCTCGCAGTCTGAACGCGGCTGGAATCAATCTATACTTCGTGCTACTCGGGGCGTAGCGCAGCCTGGTAGCGCACTTGCATGGGGTGCAAGGGGTCGCGAGTTCGAATCCCGCCGTCCCGACCAATGAAATCAACGGGTTAGCTTCGCAAGGAGCTAACCCGTTTTGCTTTGTTGGACGCCGTGCAGGCCAACGCGCGCGCCAAGGGTCACGTGGACCGAGCTGGCGGGCATGCATCAAGACGGCGTAGCCGACGACGCCGATGTCGGTCGTCTCCACGCCCACATCGGCCGAGACGCCATGTCGCATCAGCCACTGGTGCAATGCATCGAAGCGCAGGCGCAGGGTCTCGTCGTCATCGGCGCCTCCTTCGTTCCAGATCGCGACTTGAACGTGTTTGGCCAGGCGAAGGAGCGGCAGCGCATCCGACAGCGCACGCGCGGCTCGCGGCTGTCGTTCCAAGCCACCAGCACGTTGGCGCCGATGGTGCCGATGGTGTCGAAGCGGCCCGCGCAGGGAAGAATCACTGTCGGTCGCGCAGTGTGGAGGACGATGTGCTCGACAAAGTTCTGCGTCAAGCGGCGGTCGGGGGCAGCGGGGTCGGCATTGGTCAGAAGGGTGAGGTCGTTGCAATGGCCGTGACGCACGAGCGATGAAGCCTTTTCGGATTCGTCGATCACCGCTTCGAAGGACTTGACACCTGCCGCGCGACATTCTTGGCGAAAGCGTTCCGTGGTCCGCTCGGCCTGGTCGTGCGGCGCGACTCCGCCCTGCGCGGCGATATCGGAACGTGGCGCCGTCGCTTGCCCAGACACCGCCAAACCGAAGAGACCCATGGGCGCGACCTCCTTCAGGTGACAGTCGAGCGCCTTTGGCAAGCCGCATCGCGGCCTGGCCGCGCGCGGCACACTGGGGCCCTGGTCGAGAAGGACAAGAATGCTGCGATAGATCAGGGTGCGTCTCGATGTCGGTAGCACATGATTCTTCGGGCGCCTGTCGCGGTGCGGCTTGATTTGCGCAAGTTCGCTGCGGCCGCGCGTGCCTCGGGCAGCAACGCGCCGACACCCCGCTCATGGAGCCGAGGCTGCGCACCGTTGTTTGACGAAGGACAACCAACCGACGAGCAACATGTCGTTGAATCGTGGATGGCACTCGAGAATCGACACCACGCCGTCCTCAGTCTGGCTGGCAACCCGCAACGATGGCGGCGTGATGATCGGCGCTGCAATCCGCTTGGCGGGCCCGGACTCAAACCATGCGCTCAAACTGGGCGATGCGGCCTGGACGTCGCTGGCGGTTACTCCCGCTGAGCCACGCTCGATGCCTGAACCCTGCGCGCCGGCAATGACCGAAGGGCAGACACCGCGCTGGCTGCGGCGGACCGCGTTGGCGGGCCTGCTCGGCGCCCTACTGGGGGTGGGCTTCGTGGTGATGCGGCCATTCGGGGTGGCCATCGCCTGGGCCGCGATCCTGACCTACGTGTCCTGGCCGCTGCATCTTCGCCTGTTGGCGCGTTTGCGCGGTCACCGGAGCGGGGCGGCATTGGCCATGACCGCGATGCTGACGTTCGCGCTCGGTGTGTCGCTGCTTTGGTTGGGGCTGTTGTTGCGCAGCGAAGCATCGGCCGCTGTTCGCGATGCCGCTGCGCTGCTGCAGGCCGGCGTGCGCCTGCCGAAGCGGATCGTGAGCATTCCGTGGCTCGGCCCATGGCTGCAGGAGCGGCTGCTCGAACTCGGCGGTGATCGTGCAGCCTGGGGCACTCATCTGTCGGATTGGGTCAGGCAATGGGGCGGCCACGCCATGCGCATGGTTGGCGACCTCGGGCTGAATTCGCTGCGCTTGGGCGTTGCGTTGCTGACCGTTTTCTTCTTATTCCGCGACGGCGATCGGTTGCTCAACGAGTTGCGCGGCGTCCTGCGCGGCTTGCTTGGCGATCGGGTGCAAGCCTATTTCACGGCGGTCGGCGACACCACACGTGCGGTCGTGTACGGGCTGTTGCTGGCCGCCTTCGCTCAAGGTCTGTTGGCGGGATTGGGCTACTGGGTGGCCGGCGTGAGTGCCCCGGCCTTCTGGGGCGCGGTGACTGCGGTGGTGGCCCTCATTCCCTTCGGCGCGCCTTTGGTGTGGGGTTCGATCGGCGTGTGGCTGCTGTTGCAGGGCCAGGTCGGCGCCGGCATCGGTCTGCTGTTGTGGGGTGCGCTGGCAATCAGCTGGATCGACAACCTCGTGCGCCCGCTGATCATCAGCGGCGTCGCGAAGATCCCCTTCCTGCTCGTACTGTATGGCGTCCTG
>JANMAW010000143.1:0-8328 GCA_031360005.1 Rhizobacter sp. | reverse complement strand
CGAGAATCTCTCGTCGCGGATTCGCGCCGGGCCCTTCCAGCCCTCGAAGCAGTTGTCGAAATCGAGGTGTGACACATCGCTGTCGATGCCGGGCTGCGCGACCTTGCGGATCGGCAGTTGCGTAGCGTCCGTGTCCCACCGGTCCGACAGCTCGATGTGCAGCCGGCTGCGGCTGCGCTTCGGGAAATACGGATGCCAGCCCAGCCCGACCGGCTGCGCGACCTCGGCGGTGTTCGTGAAGACCATCTGCACGCTCATCGATTGAGGCGTCAGCGTGAAGTACTGGCGGGCCTCGAAGGCGAACGGCCAGTCGGCGTCGCCGGCGTGGCGCAGCCGCAGCACCACTTCGAGCGCGCTGCTCGACACGATCTCCCAGGGGCGCTGCCAGCCCACGCCATGCACCGAGTGCGGGTTGTCGCCGAAGTTGGGGCGCGTCGTGTAGTCATGCCCCTTCCAGCGAAACTTGCGATAGCCGAGGCGGTTCGAATAGGGCACCAGCGGGTAGCTGGCCGAGGGCCGCGAGGCGCTCAGCTCCGCCGGCTCGATCGAGCGCAGGATCGGCGTTTCACGGTGCCAGAACCCGGCGATGCAGCCCCCCAGGTCGGGTCGCAGTGCGAGCCTCAGTGCGCCGGCGTGCAGTTCGAACGACTGCGGTTCAAAAGACAGGTTCGATGATCCAGTCATGGCTCTCCCGGCGCGTGGCGACCGCTGCACCGGGCGCGCCAAACGACGCGCCCCGCAGTTGCGCACGATCGTACGCCGGTCCGATCGCGACACGGCATCAGCCAGGCAGCGGCTGGTCGAGATCGGCCTTCAGATAGTGCGCCCCGGGGATCGGGTTGAAATAGTACGGCGCGACCTCCTCGAAGCCCAGCGTCGCATAGAGACTGCGCGCCGACTCCATCTCGTCGAGAGTGTCGAGCAGCATCACCGAGTAGCCGGCGCGGCGCGCTTCGTCGAGCAACGCCTCGGCCAGCGCGCGGCCCAGGCGGAACCGGCGGAACGCGGGACGCACGTAAAGACGCTTCATCTCGCAGGCGTTGGCGTACGCCGCCTGCGGCAGGGCCCGCAGGGCGCCGCAACCGGCCAGCGAATGGCCCACATAGGCCAGCAACAAGCGGCCGGACGGCGCCGCGTACTCCCCGGGCAGCGAAGCGATCTCGGCCTCGAATTTCTGAAAGCACAGGTCGATGGCGAGCCCGTCGGCGTATTCGCGCAGCAACCCGCGCGCCGACTCGATCCGCGGCAATGAGTCGACGCAGACCAGCGTGATCCCGGAGCCTGCAGTCATGGCGGTGCGAAAGGCAACGAACGGACCTCCGCTCAGGCGCCCAGGCTGACGATCCATGCGACCACTGCGGCACACACCGCAAGCAGTACCGCTGCGAACGTGCGCGAGCGCAGGTCGTCCGCCGACGCGGGTGCGGCGACGCCAAGGTGCTTGTCGCCGGTGAGCATGGATCGCATCAGGTTCTGCTTCTTCTTCAGCAGGTAGAACAGGATCGCGCAAACGTGCAGCACGGTCAGTGCAATGATCAGCCACTGGCCGAAGTTCTTGTGCCAATGGGTCAATGCAAGGCTGGTGGAACCCGAGACGAACTGGATCAGCGGCCCGGTGCTCGCGATCTCGTCGTCGGCGAAAAGACCGGTGCCGACCTGTGCAGCGAGCAATGCGAGCAGCCCGAACACCGACGCCGCGCCGAGCGGGGTGTGCCCGACGTCGTGATGCTCGTGGGCGCGGCTTCGGCCGCGCAGGTAACGAACCACCGTGGCAGGCGCATAGATGAAGTTGGCGAAGCGCGACCAATGCCCGCCCATCAGGCCCCAAAGGACGCGAAACAGCAGCAGCGCGAATACCGCGTAGCCCACACGAAAGTGCCACACCATCGCGTTGCCGCCGACCTGCGCGCTCGCGATCGAGGCGACCACAGACAGCGCCAGCGACCAGTGGAAAACACGGGTGGGCAAGTCCCACACGCGCACCCGCGTCGGTTCCGCGTTCATCGCGTCAGGGCATGGGCAGCGTGCACACGCCCCGAAAGATAACCGCAACCGGCAGCCCCAAAACCACGGAACCCGAATATTCGGAGGCCAGGAATTTGGCGTGGCCGGTCTCCGTACACGCGCCAGCGCCCACCGGGATCGCGCGATCCCGGTGCCAGCGCCCGCCAACCCGACCCCCACCCCAGGCCAGGAGAAAACTGCATGAACCGTCTGTTCCGACCATTCTTGCTGACCGGCGCCGCGCTGCTCGGCGCCGCGATCGCCGTGCCCGCCGCGGCGCAGTTCGCCAAGACCGAAGACGCGATCAAGTACCGCAAGGCCGCGTTCACGGTCATGTCCAGGCACTTCGGCATCGTCGCCGCAATGGCGAACGGCAAGATTCCGTTCGACGCCAAGGCGGCAGCGGACAACGCCGAGATCGCCACCGCGATGTCGAAGCTGCCGTATACCGGCTTCGTCGATGGCAGCGACAAGGGCGATACCAAGGCGGAGCCGAAGATCTGGGCCGAGATGGACAAGTTCAAAGCCGCGGCCAGCAAGATGCAGGACGAGATGGCCAAGCTCAACGTGGCTGCGAAGGGCGGCAACCTCGACTCGATCAAGGCGTCTGTAGGCGAGACCGGCAAAAGCTGCAAGGCGTGCCACGACAGCTACCGCAAAGAGTAACTCCGCTCCGGCGAGGCGCAACGGATTTCGACTCGCGCTGGCCAATCGCGCCCAGCGCAGGGCGCCGCGACGACCGGCGGTCGAGCGGTCTCGGCGCATCCGCTAAAATCGATGGCTGACCGGATCCGCGGTCATCATCGCGCCGTCGCGCGCCTGGGTTCAAGCACCGGGCAGCAGCGATTCCCTGGCTGCTATCCAGCCCAAGCCCGACATCGATTGCGTGGCCGCCACCCATGACAGACCCCCGTTCCCGCCCTGCCAGCCTGCTGCTCGCCCTCGGTCTCGTGCTCGCCTCGGCCGTGGCGTCCGCAGCCGATGAGCAGCCGAGTGGCGGCAACACCTTCAGCACGCCGGGCTATCCGACGGGCACGGGGCAGCGGGCAGGCACGCAGGCAGGCCAAGGCGGCCAGTCCGGGCCGGGAGACGCTGCGGGAATGCGCTCGCTCCAGAACTCGAACTCCACCGGGGCCGGTGCCCGTTCGCGCGCGCAAGGTGGTGATCAGGCCGAGGCGAACACGCGGCGCTTCGATCAGCCGCCGCCCAAGCCGGGCGAGTTCCAGAAGTTTGTCGAAGCGGCCACCGGCCGGCTTCTGCCGATTTTCGGCAACAGTTTCTTCATGGACGCGGCCGACAACTTTTCGGCGGTCGACAACGTTCCGGTTTCGGCCGACTACACCGTCGGACCGGGCGATGAAATCGTGTTGCGCGCGTGGGGTGCGATCGACATCGACTATCGAAGCACGGTCGACCGCAACGGCCTGCTGAACCTGCCCAAGATCGGCAGCTTCAATGTGGCCGGCGTGAAGGCGTCGGAGCTCGAGAAGCACCTGCGGGCGCAGATCGGGCGGCTCTACACCAACTTCAACCTGAGCGTCTCGCTCGGCCAGCTGCGTGGCGTCAGGGTGTTCGTGGTCGGACCCGCGCAGCGCCCCGGCGTGTTCACCCTCGCAAGCCAGTCGACATTGCTGTCGGCGGTGGTGATGGCCGGCGGCCCGGCGCCGAACGGCTCGATGCGCAAGGTGCTGCTGCGTCGCGACGGCAAGGTGATTTCGGAGCTCGACATCTACGATTTCCTGGTGCAGGGCGACAAGTCGAAAGACCTGCAGCTCGCCGCCGGCGACGTGGTCGTGTTCCAGCCGGCGGGCGCCCGGGTGGCGCTCAACGGCGCGCTCGACACGCCGGCGATCTACGAACTCAAGGTGCCGCAGGAGCCGGTGCGCGACGTGCTGCGCTATTCGGGGGGCACGCCGTTGCTGGCGAACCCGAACCGCGCGCAGCTCGAGCGCATCGACGCGGCGCAGCCGAAGGCGGCGCGCTTCGTCGAGGAGTTCCGGCTCGACGGCGACGGCCTGCAGAAGCCGCTGCGCGACGGCGACGTGCTGACGCTGCTGGCGATCTCGCCGCAGTTCGCCAACGCGGTGACTCTGCGCGGCCATGTAGCGCAGCCGCTGCGCTACCCCTTCAAGCCGGGCATGCGCGTGCGCGACCTGATCCCCGACCGCGATGCGCTGATCTCGCCGGACTTCTATCGGCGCAAGAACCTGCTGGTGCAGGTGCTCGAGGACGATGACGATCTTCGGCAGGACCCGAATGCCGGGTCGGGCGGTGCGGCACCGGGTGGCGGCCGGGCCGGCAGCGTCGGCGTTAATGGCGCCAATCCCAACGCTTACCCCGGCGCATATCCCAATCCCAACCCCAACGCCTTCCCGAATCCCAACGCCTTCCCGAACCCCAACGCCTTTGCGAATCCCAACGCGTTCGCCGCGGCGAACGCCAATGCCAATGCCAATGCCGGCCCCTCGCCGCGCAGCCGTGCCGAGCGCCTGCGTCGGCGCGAAGACCGGGAGGTCGTCGACGCGTCGAAGAAGGCACCGACCGCACTGTTCGACGAGCTGAACTGGGACTACGCGGTGATCGAGCGGCTCAACACGCAAGACCTGAGCACGCAAGTGATCCCGTTCAATCTTGGCAAGGCGGTGCTGCACGGCGACGATGCCAACAACATCGAGCTGATGGCCGGCGACGTGGTCACGGTGTACAGCCAGAAAGACATCCGCGTGCCGGTGTCGCGCCAGACGCGCCTGGTGTCGCTCGAAGGCGAGGTGGCGTCACCGGGCGTCTATCAGCTGCTGCCCGGCGATACCCTCATCAGCGTGATCACACGCGCCGGGGGCTTCACGCCGCAGGCCTACCTCTACGGCCTGGAATTCAGCCGCGAAGAGACGCGCCAGCGCCAGCGCGAAAATCTCATCGCGGCGATTGCGCGGCTGGAGTCGCTGTCGGCGGTGCAAGCCGCGCGCGACGCCGCGAATCGCCGCGACGATGCCGTGGGTGCCGCGTCGACGACGGCGGTGAGCAATGCGGCGACCCAGGCACAACTCTCACGCTTGCGCAACGTGCAACCGAACGGCCGGATCGCGCTCGAGCTGGAGGCCGATGCGGCTTCGCTGGCGGCCCTTCCCGACGTGCCGCTGGAAGGCGGCGACCGCGTCATCGTGCCGCCGCGCCCCGGTTTCGTGACGGTTGCCGGCGCGGTCGTCAACAGCAACGCGTTCCTCTGGAAGCCTCGCCGCACCGCCGGCGAGTACCTGCGGCTGGCAGGCGCCGATGAGGCCGCAGAACCCTCGAACATGTTCATCCTGCGCGCCGACGGCACCGTCAGCCACGCCGGCGACAAGCGCGGCTTCTTCGGCCGCAACAATCTCGAATCGCAGCTGATGTACCCGGGCGACGCGCTGATCGTGCCGAACCAGCTCGACTTCGAGACCTGGGGCCGCGCGTTCGTACGCAACCTGAAGGACTTCTCGCAGATCTTCTCCGGGTTCGGCATCGGCATCGCAGCCATCAATTCGATCGCGAAGTGATCGCTTCGGATGAACAACGAACAGTTCGGAACACACGCGATGATCGACAGTGAGCTCGTCGACGATGGGCCCGCGATCGGTCTCGTCGACGCCCTCACCTGGATCGGCGATGGCAAGCGCCTGATCGCCGCGATCACCGTGGTCGCGGCGCTCGGATCGGTCGCGGTCGGGCTGCTGCTGCCCAAGACCTTCACGGCGCGCGCGACGATGCTGGCCCCCATGTCGCAGCAACAAAGCGGTTCGGCAGCGGCGCTGGCCGCGCTCGGCTCGCTCGGCGGCCTGGTCGGCGGGTCGGCCGCGAAGTCGCCCGACGAGTTGTACGTCGCGCTTCTGAAGAGCGACAGCGTGCAGCGTCAGCTCGCCGAGCGCTTCGATCTGAAAACGCGCTATGAAGCGCGCAACTACGAAGCGTTGCGCAAGGCCATGCCCCAATACATCCGCGTCGCATCAGACAAGAAAAGCGGGCTGATCTCGGTCGAGGTCGACGACAGGGAGCCGCAGTTCGCCGCCGACCTGGCGAATGCGCATGCCGGGGAAATCACCAAGGTGCTGGGCCGCCTCGCGGTCTCGGAAGCGCAGTTGCGCCGGGTGTTCTTCGAGAAGCAGCTGAAGGACACGAAGGAAAACCTGATCAAGGCCGAACAGGATCTGCGCCGGGTGCAGGAAAAATCCGGCGTGATTGTGCTCGACAAGCAGGCCGAGGCGTTGATTACCGGGGCGGCGCAGGTGCGCGCGCTGGTTGCCGAGCGAGAAGTGCAGCTCAAGGTGCTGCGCACCGCAGCGACCGATCAGAATCCCGACGTGATCCGCCTGAGCTCCGAACTGCGGGCATTGCGCAGCGAGCTGGCGCGCATGGAGTCCGCCCAGGGCGGCAATGCCGGCAGCGCCGTCGACATGCCGGTGGGCAAGCTGCCCGGGGCCGCGATCGACTACGTGCGTGCGCGCCGCGAGCTCAAGCTGCAGGAGACCTTGCTCGAATCGATGATCCGGCAGTTCGAGGCCGCCAAGCTCGACGAGGCCAAGGAAGGCCAGGCGCTTCAACAGGTCGATTTCGCCGTGCCGCCCGATCACAAGTCCAAGCCCTCGGTCGCGCTGATCGCGATCGCCAGCACCTTGCTCGCGCTGTTGGCGTCGACGGCATTCGTGATCGCGCGCCGCTACCTGGCCTGGTCACGCGAGCTGAATCCGCAAGACGCGCCGGCGCGCGCGGCGATGCTGAAGGCCTGGCGCTGGCGCGGTTGACGAGCCGGCGCGGAGCGCATGCACGGCTGCGCGCCTTCCCCGCGCGAACTCGTGGCACGTGCTCGATGAGCGCGCTCGTGGCCCGTGCCCGATGTGCGAGCGCGCGGCGCAAGGCGCTCCTCATGAACGTCAGAGCGTGACCTCGCCGCGGATGCAGCTCACGCTGCTGCCGCCGACCCAGACCTGACCCTCGACGCATTCGATGAAGACGCGGCCGCTGCGCCCGAGCTGTGTGCCCAGCGCGGCGACATAGCGCTCGGGCGCGAGCCGCTCGCCGATCAGCCACTGCGCGAGGCTGGCGTTCAGGCTGCCGGTGACCGGGTCTTCGTAGCCCGCCCCTTCGCCGATCAGCGCGCGCACCTCGAACTGCGCGTCGTGGCCGACCGGGTGCGGACCGACCACGCCGAGCTTGAGGTCGTGCAGCGCCGGCCAGTCGGGGCACAGCGCCAGCACCGCGGCTGCCGAGGCGAGGCGGATCGCGCTCCAGCCCGGGCCGTTGTCGACCCACTGGTGGCCCAGGATTTCGCCCGGCCGCAGCGCCAGCGCGGTGGCGATCCGAGTCAGCAGTTCAAGCTCGAGCGGCCCGCTGCGGACGCGCGGCGGGGCGGCGAAGGCGAGCCGCTCGCCGCGTCGCCGGATGCGGATCAGCCCGACGGCGCATTGCTGCACCACTTCAGCCGCGTCGCGCGGCACGCCGCCGGCCTCGAGCCACGCATGGCAGCTGCCGAGCGTCGGGTGGCCCGCGAAGGGCAGTTCCCGATGGGGTGTGAAGATGCGCACGCGGTAATCGGCCGCAGGGTCCGTCGGCGTCAGCAGAAAGGTCGTTTCGCTCAGGTGAGTCCAGCTCGCAAAGGCCTGCATCTGGGCGTCGCTGACTCCGAGCGCGTCGTGCACGACGGCCAGCGGATTGCCGAGCAGCGGCGTGTCGGTGAACACGTCGACCTGGGTAAATCTTCGATTCATGATCACTCCTCGACAGCGCGGCTCATGCCTCACGCAGCGCTTGCGCCAGCAGCGCCACGCCGCGTTCGATCTCGTCCGGCGCCACCGTCACGAACGACAGGCGCAGCGTGTTCAGGGCCGGGCTCGACGCGAAGAACGCCGCACCGGGCACGAAGGCCATGCCGAGCTCGACGGCTCTCGGCAACAGCGCGGCTGCGTCGAGCCCCTCGGGCAACTCGATCCAGAAGAACATGCCGCCGCTCGGCACCGCCCAGCAGCAGCCCACGGGCATGTGGGCCTCGAGCGCGGTGCGCATCGCATCGCGCTGCACCTTGTAGCGCGCGCGGATCAACGGCACGTGGTCGCGCAGGAAGCCGTCGCGGATCACCTCGAACACCACGCGCTGGTTCAGGCCCGGGGTGTGCAGGTCGGCTGCCTGCTTGGCCTGCAGCAGCTTGGCGGTCAACGCGTTCGGCGCGATGACGTATCCCAGCCGAAGGCCGGGGGCGAGCACCTTCGAAAACGAGCCGAGGTACACCGTGCCTTCGGGCCAGCGCGACGCTAGCGGTGCCGGCGGTGGAGCGTCGAACCAGAGGTCCCCGTACGGGTT
>JANMAW010000081.1:0-1602 GCA_031360005.1 Rhizobacter sp. | reverse complement strand
TCGGATTTCAAGAGATGCCCCGAGATCGCGTAGGATAACAAAAAAGCCCTAGAGCGTTGATTCTCAAGGGCTTTTCGGACTTTCTGGGACTTCTCGGGACCCCTGGGTAAACCCTGGGATTCGACCTACTGGTGGCCTGGGGCGGAATCGAACCACCGACACGCGGATTTTCAATCCGCTGCTCTACCAACTGAGCTACCAGGCCGTGAGCCGGCGATTATAGCGACGGCAGTTCGGGCGCTTTCACAGCGCGCCGCTGCGCTTGTTGCGCGACAGGTCGACGCCGAGTTGCTTGAGCTTGCGGTACAGGTGAGTGCGCTCCAGCCCGGTTTTCTCGGCGACGCGCGTCATGCTGCCATTTTCCTGGGCGAGGTGGAATTCGAAGTAGCTCTTCTCGAATGCGTCGCGCGCCTCCCGCAGCGGGCGGTCGAGGTCGAAGCTCTGCTCGGACTGCGGGCCCAGCATCAACGGCATCGACGCAAGCATCGCGCCGCCGGTCATCGCCGCCTCGACCGTCAGCGCGTTGTCGTGCTGGTGGTGACCGCCCGAGTTCGGCTGCGCCGCGGTGCGCGACGCCGGCTTTGCCAGACCCTGCTCGACCGCGCGCAGCAGCTTCTGCAGCGTGATCGGCTTCTCGAGAAATGCGATCGCGCCGAACTTGGTCGCCTCGACCGCGGTATCGATCGTGCCGTGGCCGCTCATCATGATGACCGGCATCGTCAGCATCGCGCTGGCGCCCCATTCCTTCAGCAGCGTGATGCCGTCGACATCGGGCATCCAGATGTCGAGCAACACCAGGTCGGGGCGCAAGCGCTCACGGCAGGCACGCGCTTGCGCAGCGTTCTCGGCCAGCTCGATGGTGTGGCCTTCGTCAGCAAGGATTTCGGACAGAAGGGCGCGGATGCCCAATTCGTCGTCGACAACAAGAATGGTGGCCATGGGTGCTCAGTGCGCGTCGGTCGAGGCTGGGGTGCCGTGGGGGCCTGGAGAATGCGGAGTGCCGACCGCCGCTGCGAATTTCGCGAATGATAGCGAGACTTGCGCGCCCCGCGCCGGCCCCGCACCGCCGCCGTCTTCGCCGGCGGCACGGAGGTTGGCGATCCGCACCCGCGCGCCATGCTCGTCGGCGATCTTCTTGACCACCGCCAGGCCGAGCCCGGTGCCCTTGCTCTTCGTCGTCACATACGGTTCGAATGCGCGCCTGAGCACCTTGTCGGGAAAGCCGGGGCCGTTGTCGATCACCTGCAGCCGCACCGCGCGCAGCTCGCCGTGCTCGCTGCGCGCGACCTCGGTTCTGACGCGCACGCGTCCGTCGCGCTGGTCGGCCACCGCATCGAGCGCGTTCTGCACCAGGTTGTGGATGACCTGGCGCAACTGCGTGCTGTCGCCCACGATGGCCGGCAGCGCGGGTGCTAGATCGGCGTGCAGATGCCCGGCCTCCTGGGCGCTGCCATACAGCGCGAGCACTTCGACGACCAACGCGTTCAGGTCGACGCGAACCAGGTGCGCTGCCGGCAGGCGCGCGTAGTCGCGGAACTCGTTGACCAGCGCCTTCATCGCCTGGACCTGCGCGACGATGGTCTCGACCGAACGCGCCAGCAT
>JANMAW010000034.1:0-1512 GCA_031360005.1 Rhizobacter sp. | reverse complement strand
ACGGTCGCGTCTTTCGCGTCGACGTTGACGCCGCCGACCATGTCGGCAGCGTTCTCGCGATTCGCCATCCAGCGCGCCGCGGCGCTGCTCGCGCCGCCCTGGCTCAGCGCGAACACCGAGGCGCCGCTGGCCTGCGGCGTGATGAACGCGTCGGCGTGGATCGACACGAAAAGATCGGCCTGGACGCGGCGCGCCTTGCGTACGCGATCAACGAGCGGCACGAAGAAATCGGCGTCGCGGGTCAGCATCGCGCGCATGTTGGGCAGCTTGTTGATGCGGTCGCGCAGCTGCAGCGCCACCGCGAGCACCACGTCCTTTTCGCGCAGGCCGCTCGGGCCGCTCGCGCCGGGGTCTTCGCCGCCGTGTCCAGGGTCGATCGCGACCACGATCAGGCGGTCGATCCGGCCCTGGGCCGCGGGCGCCAATGGCGCCGGGGTCTGTTGCGGTAATGCGGTCGGCGGCGCGGCGGCCAGCGGCGGCAACGGCGCTGCCGAGGCCCCCGCCAGCGGTGGCAGCGCGACCGGCCTGTCGACCTTGCCGATGAACTCGCCGAGTGCATCCTGCACCGATTGAGCGGCCTGTTGCTCGGCGAGCTGCTTGTCGCGGATCAGCGCCAGCAGCGGGTCCTGCTCCTGTGTCGGGTAGAGGTCGAACACGAGGCGGTGCTGGTAGGCCGCCACCGGCGCCAGCGTGAACAGCTCGGGCGCGGTCGGCTGCTTCAGGTCGATCACCAGCCGCACGACACGCGGCTGATTCTGGCCGGCACGCACCGCGGCGATGAACGGGTCGTCGGGCCGCACCTTGCCGACCAGGTCGCGCAGCGCCGGGCTGAGCTCGAGGCCATCGATGTCGATCACCAGGCGGGCCGGGTTCTGCGCCATGAAATGCCGTTGAGCGAGCGGCGCGTCGGATTCGATCGTCACGCGGGTGTAGTCCGCGGCGGGCCAGACGCGCACCGCGACGATGCTGGCGCCGAAGGCCAGGTCGCGCGCGCCCAGCAGCAGTGCGAGGGCGCCCATGTTGCGCAGCGCGCCGCGACGATTCACGGATTTCGTCATGTGAGCAGTTTCGTACCGACCGCGGTCTGGGCCGTGAAGCACACGTCGCGCTCGTCGCCTTCGAGCGGCTCGATGTCGATGCGCAGATCGGCCACGGGCAGCAGGCCGGCGGCTTTCTCAGGCCACTCGGCGAGCTTCAGGCCGCGACCCGCGAAGACATCGCGAAAGCCGGCGTCTTCCCATTCCTGCGGGTCGTTGAAACGGTAGAAGTCGAAGTGCCAGATGTTGAACGGCGCGCCGGCGCGCTCGAGTTCATACGGCTCCATCAGCGCGTAGGTCGGGCTCTTGACGCGCCCCTGCACGCCGAGCGCAAGCAGCAGGTGGCGCACGAAGGTGGTCTTGCCGGCGCCGAGCGGGCCGTGCAATTCGATGCAGGCGTCGTGCAGCCCGGCGTGTCGCGCCAGCGCTGCGGCCGAGGCAGCGCAGGCGGCCTCGTCCAACCAGTGATGCGTGC
>JANMAW010000004.1:0-2253 GCA_031360005.1 Rhizobacter sp. | reverse complement strand
CCGCTGCAAATCAATGTGCAGAAAAAGGCGCTGAAGGACAAGCTCGGCTCGCTGCGCGAGCAGACCAAGGGCGGCAGTGCCTACACCGACATCACCGGCGGCATGCTGCAGGCGGCGGAGTTTTTGCACGAGACCGGCGCGGGGCGCAAGACGATCCTGATCTTCTCCGACATGCAGGAAGAACTCGACAAGAAGACCAAGCGCGACGTGCCGCTCAATCTGACCGGGATACGCGTGGTGGCGCTCAACGTCACCAAGCTGGGTTCTGACAACATCGACCCGACGCGCTACACCGGGCGCCTGGACGCGTGGGAGAAGCGCGTCAAGGCCGGCGGGGCCGGCTCATGGCGCGTCGTGAACGACCTCGATCACCTGGATCGCGTGCTCCGCGACTGACAACGCCACTTGGCGGCCGCCCCGCGCCGGGATGGGTTCTATCGAAGTGCCGCCGCCGGCGCGACCGCCTTGCCGCCGAAGGCCGGGCCGTCGACCTCGGGAACCTCGATGCCGCGGTTCACATCGAGAGCGGTCAGGCGCCAGTCGTGCACGGGCAGCGGGAACGGGCGCAGCAGTCGCTCGTAGAAGCGCGTCGGCCAGCGCACGCCGTGCAGCGTGACGTGGTCGAAGGTCTCGACCTCGGCGACCGCGCCCTGGGTCGACGCCAGCCCGTCGAGCGTGAAGCGGACGCGCCGCATCAGGCGCTCCTTGCGGTCGATGAAGAGCGCGATCTGCTCGGCCGCAGAGAAGCCGAAGCCGGGCACCACGCGCACGCGCAGCACATCGCACTCGTGGTCGTTGACTCGCTCGACGCCGCCCAACTCCATCACCAGCGAGCGCTGCGCCGACCAGCGTTGCGCCAGCAGCATCGGCCCGAGCAGGAACACGCTGTAGCCGTCGACCACCAACGCCGCGGCGGCGCGGCGCTCGGTGTCGCGCGCCTCTTCGTTGTTGAACCAGACGCGCACGTCGCCTTGCGTTCCGCTGGCGGCGTTGCGCACCACTTGCTTGCGGCCGCTCGGCCCGGTGTGGGCTTGGGCGACCAGGCCGGCGCGCAGCAACAGCCGCTCTTCGGAGCCGCCGCGAAAACCGGGGTCGGCCAGCGCCGGCTGCAGCTTGCCGATCAGTGGCCGCCATTCGCCGTCGTAGTGCAGGCTCAGGTCATCGAGCTTCGCGAATCCGGCCAGCCCGTGCGCTGCCGCGCTTTCATCGAGCAGTGCACGCGCGGCCGGTGTCGTGCTCGGGTTCAGAGACACCGGCAGCGGCGCGGCGCAGCCGGACAGCGCGGGCCAGGCCGGCAGGGCGAGCGATGCCAGAAGCCAGCGGCGACGAACAAGGTCGGGATCATGCATTTCGAGTCCGGGTCAGTGACGGTGCCTCGACCATAACGCAGCGCCGGATCCTGCGCCTCGGCGGGCCCGACCGTTCAGCGCTGGAACGGCGGCCGGCGCATCGCGCGGCGCAGCAGCAGGCCCGGCGAACGCAGCGCGAACTCGAGCATCAGGCGAACGTGCATCCAGGTCAGCAGCAGGTTGTCGCGCCCATAGCGAAAGTGCGACACGCCGCCCTCCTCGGCCGACAGGTACTTCACCGGCGCCGCCAGGTTGACAGGCTGGATGCCGCGCCACGCGAGGCGCACGACGGCCTCGGTGTCGAAGTCGAAACGGCGCATCCAGGGCTGATGCCGCATCACCGCGATCAGGTCTGCGACCGGATAGACGCGAAAGCCGTAGAGCGAATCGCCGATGCCGGCGCCCAGCGTCTCGAGGTTCGTCCACCAGTTCGAGACACGCCGCCCGCGCACCCGCAGCAGCGGCGCCGATGCGTCGAAAACCGGCCGGCCGAGCACCATCGCATCGGGCCGTTCCTTCGAGGCCTGCATGAACGCGGGGATCAGCCCGGCCGGGTGCTGGCCATCGGCGTCCATCGTCAACGCGTGGGTGAAACCGGCCGCCCGCGCGGCCTGCAGGCCATGCAGCACCGCGGCGCCCTTGCCGGCGTTGGTGGCCAGCGTGAAGACCTTCATGCCAGGGTCGGCGGCGGCCATCTTGCGCAGGTGCTCGGGCGTGCCATCGGTGCTGCCGTCGCTGACCACCCAGACCGGGTTCCACTGCGCGCGGGCGGCGCGCACCGTCTCGAACACCTTCGCGCCGGTGTTGTAGCTGGGGATCAGCAGCAGGTGGGTGCGCGATGCATTCATCCGCGCAACTCCTGCGCGAAGTAGGCCTCGAGCCGCGCCAGCAGCCCGTGCGTATC
>JANMAW010000654.1:0-3818 GCA_031360005.1 Rhizobacter sp. | reverse complement strand
TCGTCGATGCGCCGCTCGGGCTCGGGGATGCCGACCTTGCCGAGCCACTCGATCGCCTTGGCGCGCGATTGCGCGCCGCGCAGCTCGGTGTGCGCCTCGATCGCCTCGACGATCTGGTCGCCGACGCGCATCACCGGGTTCAGGCTGGTGCCGGGCTCCTGGAAGATCATGCCGATGCGTCCACCGCGCACTGCGCGCATGCCGGACTCCGGCAACGCCAGCACATCGACGCCCTCGAGCGCGACGCGGCCGTCGGTGACGTTGCCGTTGTCGGGCAGCAGCCGCATCAGCGCCAGCGCCGTCATGCTCTTGCCGCAGCCCGATTCGCCGACCAGCGCAAAGGTCTCGCCACGCCGGATCGAGAGCGTGAGGCCGTCGATCGCCCGGACCAGGCCGGCGTCGGCGTCGAGCGCGACCTTCAGGTTGTCGATCTTCAGCATGCCGGTCTTCGATGCGGTCGCGGCCTTCATGCCGCGACGCCCCTGCGCAAGCGCGGGCGGAAGGCGCGCGCCCGCGGGTCGAATGCATCGCGCACGCCATCGGCAAACAGGTTCGCCGCGAGCACCAGCGCGACCATGAAGCCGAACGCCGCGGCGAACGACCACCAGACCAGCGGGTCGCGGCTCATCTCGGTGCGCGCGAGGTTGATCATGCCGCCAAAGCTGTTCATCGACGGGTCGACGCCGACGCCGACGTACGACAGCACCGCTTCGTAGAGGATCAGCGCCGAGAAGTCGAGCACGGTCGTGATGATGATCAGGTGAACGACGTTCGGGAAGATATGCCGCGCCATGATGCGCAGCGGGCGCACGCCGAACGCGGTGGCGGCCTGCACGTATTCGAGTTGACTCAGCTTCATCGTCTCGGCGCGCAGCAGCCGGCAGAGCGTGGCCCAGCCGGTCAGCCCGAGGATCACGCACAGCAGGAACAGACGCACGTCGGCGCGCTCGGCGCCGGTCTCGAACATGTCGGGGTGGGTGTCGATGAAGACCTGCATCATCAGCACGCACGCCGCGATCAGCAGCACGTTCGGGATCGACGACAGCGTGGTGTACAGGTACTGCACGAGTTCGTCGACCCAGCCGCGCAGGTAGCCCGACACGATGCCCAACCCCACCGCGAGCGGCAGCGTCGCGATCGTCGACAGCGTGCCGATCACGAACGCGGTCCGGATGCTCTTCAGCGCCTGGTAGAACACATCGTTGCCGGTGCGGTCGGTGCCGAACACGTGGTAGTGCTGCGCCAGCGCCAGCAGCGGGCCGAACACTGCGCACAGCACCAGCATCGTGATGACGACGGTGCGCAGCGGCAGATCGGTCCGGTTGGCCAGCAGCATGCGCCAGCCCGCCCGGATGCCGACATGGCTCTTGCGCGCGACCGCGACCGCGACGGCGAATGCCGCCAGCAAGGCCACGAGAAGGCCGAGACCGAGGCCGAGCGCGGCGCGCTGCGCCAGGTCGGCGACCCATTGCGACGCCTCGGCGAGGCGCTCGCCGCCGTGCCGCAGGCGCGGGTAAGTACGCTCGATCTGGCCGTTCACAGTGACCGAGTCCTTCGTGAATGCGCGGATCGCGAGCGGCGCCGAGTACGACGTTTCGCGGCCGGCCACCTGGCGCGCGAGCAGCACGTCGAGCAGCGACTCGGTGCGCGTGCCGTAGGCCTGGCGCTGCTGGGCGCCGGGCCCGGCCGCATCGGCCAGCGCACGCCGGAAGTGCAGGCTGTCGATCACCGCGACCGCGAAGAAGAGCACCAGCACCACGGCCGAGCAGATTGCCGCCGGGTCGCGCAGCACCTTCAGCCAGGTGGCGCGAAGGTTCAGGCTGCCGCGCACCCGAAAGCCATAGAGCAGCAACAGCACCAGCGTCGCCACCACCACCACGTCCGACCATAGAACCACGATCTTCGGCATCACATCCATCATTCCGGCTCAAAAACTCAAGGCGTCAGGCCAGGCGGACGCGCGGGTCGACCCAGGTGTAGGCCACGTCGATCACGATGTAGCTCGCGATGTAGATCAGCGAGCCGACGAACACCATCGAGCGAACGATCGCGAAGTCCTGCCCGGTGATCGCCTCGATCACGTAGGCGCCGAGGCCGGGGATGCCGAAGAAACTCTCGAACACCAGGCTGCCCAGAAACACGAACGGCAGGTAGCTGCCCGCGCTCGTCAGGATCGGGATCAGCGCGTTTCGCAGCACGTGGTCGAACAGCACCTTCGGTTCGCTCAAGCCCTTGGCGCGTGCGGTGCGAACGTAGTCGCGCCCGAGTTCCTCGAGGAACATCGCGCGGTACAGCCGCCCTTCGCTGCCGAGCCGCGACAGCAGCGACAGGATCACCGGCAGGATCAGGAACCGCACCGCGTCGAGCCCCGACTCGAAGCCCGAGATCGGCACCAGGTGGAACACCCGCGAGAACAGGAACTGCCCGACGATGATGTAGAACAGCGCGCTGATCGACAGCATCAGCACGCAGGCGACCACGCCCCAGAAATCGATCGGCGAGTTCTTGAAGAACACGAGCAGCAGCGCGAAGCCGACGCTGACGACAACCTGCAGCAGGAACAGCGGCACCGCGAGTTGCAGGCTGACGATCATTCTGGTCTTGATCTCGTGGCCGATGTCGGTCGCGCTCTTCGCATCCGAGCGTCCGAAGTCCAGCGCAAGCAGCGATACCGATCGGTCCCAAAACACCGTGTCGGTCGCATGGTGCAGGCCCTCCGCCGCGCCGTTCCAGTACAGCGGCTTGTCGTAGCCGCGCTCGACCTTCCATTTGAGGATCTGTTCCTGCGTCACGCGCTTGCCGCCGATGTTCAGCCGCGCCATGTCGTCGGGGGTGTTGACGGTGAAGAAGAGCATGAAGGTGAACAGGTTCACCCCGAGCAGCACCAGCACGCCGTACAGGCTGCGGCGAATGATGTAGTTCAGCATCCGTCAGGCTCCGGCCGCGCCGGATTCGGCGATCGGTGCGGGGGTTGCCGAAGGCACCCGCCCGGTCATGCGCTCGCGCGCATGGAAGGCGCGCCGCGCGATCCAGGCGAACGCCAGCGCGGCGGCGGCGAGCAGCGCCAGCGGCCACCCTTGCGGCCGATTCCAGTCGGCCTGCTTGCGCGTGCGCAACCCGGCATCGACCTTGTAATAGAGCGCGCGGTCGTTCGTGAACAGGCCGTACTTGCCGTTGCCGACCCACTGCTGGTAAGCGCCGGCCGTGTACGGAAAATAGCCCCAGGCCCACGGCGCGTCGGCGCGCAGCAGCTCGACCATCTCGTCGATCAGCTTCTGCTTGGCCGGCCCGTCTTCGAGCAGCGCGAGTTGCTTGTAGCGCTTGTCGTATTCCGGGTTGGCGTAGTTCGCGGCGTTCTCGCCCTCGAACTTCGCCTTCGCGTTCGGCCCGTACAGCAGGAACAGGAAGTTCTCGGCATCGGGGTAGTCGGCGAACCAGCCCCACCAGAAGATCTGCTGCTTGCCCTTGAGCATCTTTTCCTGGAACTGGTTGTAGTCGGTCGCACGGATCTCGAGCTGAACATTCAGCTTCGCGAACTGCTTGACCATCCAGTCGAGCTCGGCCTTGTATTCGGGCGTCGGCACGCGCTGGTAGTCGTAGTTCAGCACCAGCGGCTTGCCGGTCTTCGCATCGCGGCCGTCGGGGTAGCCGGCCTCGACGAGCAAGGCCTTGGCTTCGTCGAGCGAGCGCCGCACCGGCTTGCCGTCGACGACGCGGTGCGTGACCGGGTTGATGCCTTCGGGGGTGCCGTGGCGCGAACCGAACAACCCGCCCGGCAGCGGCCCGTGCGCCGCCTCGCCGGCCTTCTGCGTGAAGAC
>JANMAW010000639.1:0-1832 GCA_031360005.1 Rhizobacter sp. | reverse complement strand
CGTGATGACCTCGCCTCCGCGCAAGCCCAGTCGCGCCAGCAGCAGCAAGACGGCGCGGTCACGCCGGCCGACGACAGTACTCAGATCGCAGCTCTCGATGACGCGCCGTGCATGCTCGGCCGAGATTGCCCTTGGCAGCGGTGGCGTGGTGGACCATGCCGCTACCGCCGGCACGGCGCTGATCAACGCCTCGTCGATCTCACCTCGGTACTGGGCGAAACGCAGGAATGCGCGCAGCGCCGTGACCACATGCTTGAGCCCGCGCGCCGAGAGGCGCCGGGCCTGATGCTGCACAAAGCCGATGATGTCGGTGGAGTGCAACGCACCGAGATCGTTGCACTCGCTGCCGAAGCGATGGACTAGAAAGTCGCGGGTGATGGTCCGGTAGTCGCCAATCGTCGCGGTGGCCAGACCTCGCTCACGTCGCAGGTACTGCGCGAAGCTGGCCACCAGCACATCGGCAGGGACGATGACTACGGGCGCCGCAGCGCACAGACCTTGCCCACGAAGATAGCCCAGTAGTTGCCGAATGGCATTCGGCTCGTGGCGACGTGGCGGGGCCTGGCAGTCGCTGCGACGGCGATACGGGCGGCGGATGAACTCATCGACTTGCACGTCTTGAACGTCCGAAAGTTCGACGCCCTGCGTCGCAAGCCAGGCATCGAACGCTGTGGCGTGCCAAGCCTTGGCTCGCACGCAAACGACGGCGTAGCGCTGATCGATCAATGACATGACGAAGGCCGGCAGGTGCGGGGAAAGCGGTCCCGTCGCACTTCGGGCGAGCGCCATCGCGCCCTTCAGGGTTGGTTCCAAGATGGTCTCCTTGCGGGCGACATGCCCGGCATGGAGGATTGCTATGTCCAGCGTTGTTGGCGAGCAGGCCTTGCTGGCTCAGACGAACGCCGATCAACTGGACATAGTTCGGCACTGGACATAGTTCAGACTATGTCCCGCAGTACATAGTCTGAACATGCCGGCCAGCATTTGATAGGCGCTCGCCCCGTCGTGGCTGTTGATCAGGATGATCTCGTTCGCCTCGGGCTTCGTGGTGACTTGGCCCGCATGCCGCATGCGCACCAAATGCTTCGTGAACTCGGTTTTGCCTTCGATGCGGCTCTTGCTCTGCGCGACCATGAACGGCTCGAATCCCTCTTTGCGCAGGCCGCGCAGTACCTCGATGGTCGGTATGTACGTGTAGCGCTCGGAACGGCTCGCGTGCTTGTCAGGCGCGAAGATCGACGGCGCGGCGCGGCGCATCTGGTCTTCGTCGAGTGGCGACTCGCTGCGAACGACAAACGTGTTGCGGGCGAAGCGCGTCGCCAGGGTGGGTTGCGTGTGCATGGTGAACTCCTCGAATGGTTGGGACGCAAAGCGGAACGCGGTGGCGTTCCGCTTCGCTCGGTGTCAGGTGATGTCAGGCGGTCGCCGGCTCGCCGATGTCGGCGTGGGAACGCGGCTTGCGACCGCGTGCCGGTTTCGACGCGCCTTCGGTGCCCTGCCCTTCGGACTCCGCTGCGTCGGCGCCTCCACCGTCACTTCCACCGGCGCCTGCGCCCACTCGGGCGCCATTGCCACCGTTCTCCACCCGCGCGCGCCGCGCCTCGGCAACGCCCTTGCTGTCGAGGTAGTCGATCTCCACGCACGTGAACGCGAGCGCGAACACTTCCTCGCCGTCCTTCTCGTAGTTGTTATTCCGCAGCCGCCCGACGATGTTCACGTGCGAGCCCTTGCCCAGGTACTCGGCCGCGTTCTCGGCCTGCTTGCCCCACAGCGTCCACTGGATCGCGGTCGCTTCGTCCTCCCGCGCCTCGCCTGCGGTTCCACGATTCGCG
>JANMAW010000635.1:0-5084 GCA_031360005.1 Rhizobacter sp. | reverse complement strand
GTCATGCACGACCACCCGAACCTGATGAACCACCAGGTCTATGCCTGCGGCGTGCCGATCATGGTCGAGTCGGCGAAGCGCGATTTCGTGATGAAGTGCGGCTTGCCGGACGACGAGTTCTATGCCGACTCGTTCACGTCGGAAGCCGACAAACATGGCGCGTAGCGACATGTTTGCGTCGCAGGGCACGTTCGCGAAGCGAAGGCAAGGCAAGGCACGAAGTGCGGCCGAAGACCCCAGCATGCAGAGTTCCGCTGACCTTCGCTATGGTGCGGTCGCGATCGCGCTTCATTGGCTGCTCGCGCTCGCGATCACCGCATCGTTCAGCGTCGGCGTCATCATGCACGGGCTGCCTTTTTCGCCGCTGCGGCTGAGGCTCTTCAACTGGCACAAGTGGGCCGGCCTCACGATCCTGGCGCTGTCGGCCGCGCGGCTGCTGTGGCGCATCGCGCATCGCCCCCCCGCCCTGCCCGCCGCGGTGCTCGCGGCGATGCCGGGCTGGCAACGCCAGGCCCACCACGCCACGCATGCCGCGCTCTACGCCCTCTTCTTCGCGGTGCCGCTGACCGGCTGGGCCTACAGCTCGGCGAGCGGCTTTCCGGTCGTGTGGTTCGGCGTTCTGGCGCTGCCCGACTGGGTGCCGGCGAACAAGCCACTCGCCGACATGCTGCTGAAGCCGCTGCACCAGACCCTCGCCTTCGCACTGGGAGCGCTCGTGCTGCTGCACGTGGCCGCCACGTTGAAGCACCAATGGCTCGACCGCGACGGGCTGTTCTGGCGCATCTGGCCACGCCGCATGAAGCGATGACGACGATGCTGCGCTGTCTGTGGGTCGCCGCGGCCGCCCTGCTCGCCGAGCCCTCGCTGGCCCAGGCAACCGCGCCCGCCGTGAAACTGCTTCCGGCGCAAAGCGAGATCGTCTTCACGAGCCGGCAGATGGGCGTGCCGGTCGAGGGCCGCTTCACGAAATTCGATGCGCAGATCAGCCTCGACCCGAAGCAGGCGCAGTCCGGCAACGTCGCGTTCAGCGTCGACATGGGCAGCGCGACGCTGGGCCTGCCCGAAATCGATGCCGAGTTGGGCAAGCCGGGCTGGTTCGACGCCGCGAAGTTTCGGCAGGCGACCTTTCAGTCGAGTGCCATCAAGAGCCTGGGCGCCGCCAGGTTCGAGGTCGGCGGCAGGATCGCGATCAAGGGCAGCGCGCAAGACGTGGTCGTGCCGGTGTCGCTGACCCGATCGGGCGGCATCACGACGGCCACCGGCAGCTTCACACTGCAACGATTGGCCTTCCGGGTCGGCGCAGCCGAGTGGGCAGACACGTCGCTGGTGGCCAACGACGTGCAGGTGCGCTTCAGGTTCGTGCTGAGCGGTATGGGCGCGCTCTAACGAGCGCTGCGCCGACCTCGATGCGGCGCTCGCAGCGGTCGCGGCAAGCGGGTGGGGATTCGGACTCGGGGTGACTTAAGCACCGGCCGCGAGCGCGCGGCCGCTCCTAGAATCGGAGTCACTGCGCCGCGACGCGGCGCAGCGCTGATCCAACCCCTCTCACGGGAGACCGCCATGCCGTTCGATCGTCAAGTGCTGCGTCGCGCCGCTGCAGCCTTCGTCCTCGTGCCGCTCGCCGCTTGCGCGCAGGAGATCGGTCGCGGTGGCTCGATCGCGACCGGCGGCGCCGGCCCGGACGGCGCCGTGAACGCGAACGCGCAGCTCGAGCGCTGCGACGCGCCGAAGGGAACGCTCGCGGTCGTCGAGCCGCAGAGCCAGGTGCTCGGCAACCTGCAGCGCTACGGCCTGGGGTCGCCGACCGCTGTGCTGCGCATGCTGGTGCAGCAGTCGAACTGCTTCCAGGTCGTCGAGCGTGGGGCGTCGCTGCGCAACATGATGCAGGAGCGCTCGCTCGCGCAGTCGGGCGAGTTGCAATCGGACTCCAACATCGGCAAGGGCCAGATGGTCGCGGCCGATTTCATCGTCAACCCGAGTGTCGTGTTCAGCGAGAACAACGCCGGCGGCGTCGGCGGCGCGCTCGGCGGCCTGCTCGGCGGGCGTGCCGGGGCGATCGCCGGCGGCATCGCGGGCGGGTTGAAGTTCAAGCAGGCGCAGACCAGCATGCTGCTCGTCGATGCGCGCTCCGGGATCCAGGTCGCGGCCGCCGAAGGCAGCGCCGAGAAGGCCGACTTCGCGCTGGGCGGCGCGCTGTTCGGCGGCGGTGCCATCGCGTCGGCCGGCGGCTACGGCAACACCAACGAAGGCAAGATGATCGCTGCGTCGTTCGTCGACAACTGGAACAACATCGTGCGGACGATCCGCGCCAGCCCGAGCCTGATCCAGCCGCGTGGCGTGTCGGCGTCGCGGACCAATGCGGCTGCGAGCCTGAAGGCCGATGCGGCGGCGGCCGGCGATGTGATGCTGCCGAAGATCAACGGCGTGAAGGTGCTGCGATCGCCGCAGGACGGCGCGGGCGAAGTGCAGAGCCTCGGCAAGAACGACGAAGTGCTGCTTCTCGGCGAGGAGCGCAACGGCTTCGTCAAGGTGACCGCGTCGCGCGGCGACGGTTGGGTCAGGGCGATTCTGCTGCGCAAGCAGTGACGCAGCCTCGTCGAGGATCTGGTGCAGGCGTGGAGAACCACCGGTCACGCACGGCCACTGCAGCGGAAGCTGCTTTTACATGCGGGCGGGAACGGCCACAATGGCTGTGCGTTCGCAAGAACGATGCATCCACCAGGAAGGAGATCCCGCCATGACGAAAAACCGAATGGTCCGCGTCGCCGCAATGATGGCCTCCGTCGCGCTGCTCGCCGGTTGCCAGACGGTCAGGAACGCCACCGGTTCATCGCCGGCGCCCGCTCCGGCGCCAGCCCCTGCACCCGCGCCTGCCGCCAAGGCGCCGGCCGGCGACACCCAGCGCGTCAAGGGCATCAACAACGTCGAAGGCGAGATCACCGGCAAACCGGCCGCGAACAGCCGATTCACCCGGCTGACGATCGGCATGGGCATGCGCCAGGTCACCGACCTGGTCGGCCAGCCGACCGACCAGGGAGCCTATATCACCGGCAAGGCCTTCATCCCGTTCTATTTTGGCGGCGACCGCTATCGGCACGAGATGGTCTACAAGGGTCAGGGCCGGCTAATCTTCGCTGGCGGGTCCGCAGGCGACTTCTCATCGGGTCAGCTGATCTCGATCATCCACAACGCTTCCGAGGGCGGCTACCGCTGAGCGTTGGCGCCCGCGCGCGACGGCGCGACGGGGCCGGCCTGCCCGGTGCACAGTCGACGTTTCGCCACGGCATCCGCTTTGTTAAACTCGCGATCGCGCCGCCCGCCACTTGCCGGCGCCGAACCTGATTCTTCCGGCGCTTGCCCGCTCCGCCCGCAGCGCGGCGACAGATGCCAAACGGGCCCCAGCAGCATGACCCCTGTCCACACCGATCTGCAGCGCGAAGTCGCCGCACTCCTCGTCGAGGCACTCAACCTCGACATTGCCGCCGACACCATCGACCCTCAAGCGCCGCTCTACGGCGAAGGCCTCGGGCTGGATTCGATCGACATCCTCGAGGTGGCGCTGGTGGTCTCGCAACGCTACGGCTTCCAGTTGCGCTCGGACGATGAAGACAACATCCGCATCTTCACGTCGCTCGCCAGCCTGACCGACCACATCGCCGCGCACCGCGTCGCCTGAGTGCTGGCCGCCATGCAAGCCCGGCTCGGGACCCGCATCGTCGCGATCGCCGTGGCCAGCCTGGCGTACGTGCTCGGCACGCACTGGCTGATGACGCAGGAGCACGCGTCGCCCTGGAACGTCGTCGGCGTGCTCACCCCGATGCTCGCGGCGATCGCGATCGGCGCCTGGCGCGCCGGGCAGCGCTGGATGGCCGCCGGCGCTACCCTCGCGATAGCGGGCCTGTGTGGCCAGGCGCTGATGGGGGTGCAGTTCTCGGCCCAGGTGCTGTACGTGGCCCAGCATGCGGGCGTCCATCTGTTCCTCGCGGTCGGCTTCGGCAGCACGCTGCGCGCCGGTCACACCTCGCTGATCACAACGATGGCCGCGCGCGTGCACCGCGACTTCACCCCGGCGATGGCGATCTATACCCGCAAGGTCACGCTGGCATGGACGCTGTATTTCATCGGCATGGCGAGCGTCTCGCTGTTGCTGTACGCATTCGCGAGCTTCGATGCGTGGGCCCTGTTCGCAAACCTGCTGACACCGATCGCGGCGGTCGTGATGTTCGGTGCCGAGTACCTGCTGCGCTATCGGCTCCATCCGGAGTTCGAGCGCACCAGCGTGTCCGATGCGATTCGCTCGTACATGCACGGCACGAACGCCCCGGCCCCGGCCCCGGCCGCGCGGCCCGATCCGGCCGCATGAGCGCGCCGGGCCGACGCGGCCGACGAGGCCCACCTTGTCGGTACCTGTGCAAAGACTCCGTTGCGAACCCACGTCGCAACGCATCACGGGCGCGCCGATGAGCGCGCTGCCGCTGGTCTGGGGCGACGATCTCGACGCACCACTGGCCTGGCGCGCAGGCGCCATGCTGTCGCGCCGCCAATACGTGGCAGACGTGCATGCCCTCGCCGCACGCCTGCCCGCCGCCGGCCCGATGCTCAGCCTCACCGGCGACCGCTACCGCTTCGCGGTCGGCCTCGGCGCCGCGATGCTGCGTGGCCAGAGCAACCTGCTGCCGCCGAACCACACCGCCGATACCGTCGCGCGGCTGCGCGGGTTGTTCCCGACGACCTACGGGCTCACCGACGTCGGCGAACCTGATGTAGATTTGCCGACGATCCGCCACTCGCAAGAAGTCGCCCCGCTCGCCGGCGCGTCGTCGCCCACCGCGGCGCCGCTGATTGCCGAGACCGCACTCGCCGCGCAGGTGCTGACCTCGGGCTCGACTGGTGCGCCGGTGCCGCACGCCAAGCACTGGGGGCTGCTGGTTCGGAACACCCGCGCCGGCGCGCAACGCCTCGCGCAGCAGATGGGGCGTCCGACGCTCGACGGCGTCACGCTGGTGGCCACCGTGCCGGCGCAGCACATGTATGGCTTCGAGTCGACGGTGCTGATCGCGCTGCTGGCCGGCGCCGCGTTCGAC
>JANMAW010000283.1:0-3322 GCA_031360005.1 Rhizobacter sp. | reverse complement strand
CATCGCGTGCAGATGAGTGCCAGCCCTGGGCCGACCGTGATCGTCAACGAACAGGGCGAGCCCCGACTGTGAGCCCTGACACGGACCTCCTTTAGGGGCGGCCATGCCCCGGGAACCTGGCATCCGGATTCCAGAGCGCGCAGGTTTCGTCATTCGTGGGCCCCTGCCTGACATCGCTCTCCGATGTAGGAAGTCAACTACGGCAACTGACGGCCCAGTCCGCTGTGCGCGGCACGCCCGATTTTGCAAACTGAAGTCGCTCGATTGACCCCCTGAAGGAGCACGAATGAGCCTCGCCGCGTTACTCGTCGCTGCCATCGCCGTTGTTCCTGCATTCGGCCTGGCCGTATCCATATGGGTAGCGCTGAACCGCGCGAACGACGACCTGCGCTCGTTCATGGGTTTCGACGGCATACAGGCCGAGGACTGAACGGTCAGGGCGACCGCGCGTTTCGCTTCGTTCCCTTGGACGAAGCCACGCTTGGACGGCCTGATCGAGTCGACGCATCCGCTGCTGCGCCAGCTTCGTTGCACACAGCGGTGCCGGGCGTCACCGCCTGGCGTGAACAGTTGCCCTGTCGCACCAGGGGTTTGTGGCCTATCTTGATTGGGTCCGGCTTCGGTTCGTCCAGTTGCCGAGGCCGCGCTTGTTACCACTGCTTGCTGCGGGCTGGCCGACGGCGTGCGACTATCGCGCCCCGCGCCGGTCCCGCGCCACGTGGGGGCAACGGAAGTGAGTATGGGACGGTTCACGCTCCACCCCGCACCCTGAAGGAAGAGCATTGGAAGGCGATACGATCATCGGTGTGCCGTTTGAGACACATCCCCCTTTGCGGTCGCTGCTTCAAGACCGATCGGAGCCTGATGAGTTGTGCAGCGGAGAGTTCAGCCGCCGCCAGTTCAAGATTCGAAGCGCCGATTCGTCCGGCCAGCGCAGTTCCGCCAGCATCCTGATCAACCGGATGTATGCGACGCGCGGCTATCGCACCACGCCGCTGCCCGACGAACAGTTACCGACTCGAATCACGTTGGTGGCCAGCGAATACGAGGCCACGATCGGCACGATCACGGTCGGTTTCGACTCCTCCTCGGGACTTTACGTTGATGACCTGTTCTTGCGAGAGACTGATGCCTTGCGCGCCGCAGGCCGCAACATCTGCGAATTCACCAAGCTTGCAATGGACAGCGTCGTGCGCTCCAAACGCGTGTTGGCATCGTTGTTTCATGTCGCCTATATCTACGCGCACCGCATGATGGGGTTCGATGATCTGTTGATCGAGGTCAACCCACGCCACGTCCGGTACTACGAACGAATGCTGGGATTCGAGGTATTGGGGCCGGAGCGCCTCAATCGACGTGTCAACGCGCCTGCGGTTCTGATGCGTCTGGATTTGACACACGCACACAATCAAATCGCCAACTTCGGAGGCAAGCCGGAGTTCTCGCTGCTCGAGCGCTCGCTGTACCCGTATTTCTTTTCGGTGTCGGAAGAAGCCAGCATCGTCGGCCGACTGAAGCGAACTCAGCCAGATGCGGCGTACTCGCACGATCGCTTTGATCAGACGTCCTTGTCTCAGGCAGCCATCTGATGTCCGAGCGCGAGTGATTCCCATTCGGGACTTTTCCTACGACGAAGCTTTTTCGAGGAACCTTGGATGGGTCACCGAGGCCGAGCAACTTCGTCTGAAGCGATCCCGCGTGTGCATCGCTGGCCTCGGTGGGGTGGGAGGTGTTTACCTGCTCGCTCTTGCCCGGATGGGCATCGGTGCATTCTCCATCGCCGATTTCGACACCTATTCGCTCGCCAATTTCAATCGGCAAGTGGGGGCGACGGTTTCGTCACTGAACCGCCCCAAGATCGAGGTCATGCTGGCGATGGCGCGGGACATCAATCCGAACCTGGATGTGCGTGTTTTCGATGAAGGGCTGAGCCCCGCGAATCTCGACGCGTTTCTCGCCGACGGCGACGTCTATCTCGACGGGCTCGATTTCTTTGCGTTGGACATTCGACGCAGGGTGTTCGCGCTTTGCGCGGCCAAAGGGATTCCGGCCACAACGGTGGCTCCGCTGGGCATGGGCGCGGCTTTGCTCAACTTCGTCCCGGGCGGCATGTCATTCGAGGCTTACTTCCGACTGGAAGGGCGAACCGCGAGCGAGCAGGCTCTCCGGTTTCTCGTCGGCCTGTCGCCGGCAATGCTTCAGATGTCGTACCTCGTCGACCCGACGCGGGTCGATCTGGCCAACCGGCGCGGCCCCTCGACCGTCATTGGCGTGCAGCTGTGCAGCGGCATCGCGGCGGCGCAGGTGCTCAAGTTGATCCTTCGACGCGGCACGGTCGTCGCCGCGCCCCGGGGGCTGCATTTCGATGCGTTCCACAACCGCCTCAAGCACACGTGGCGGCCCGGTGGCAACGACAATCCGCTGCAGCGCCTGCTTCTCGCGGTCGCGAGGCGTCGGCTGCAGCCCGCCTGATCCGCATGCGGCCGGACCCGGATCACCTTCGTCGCATACTTGCGAGCGGCATCCTGGCGCCTTCGGCCGAGAACAAGCACTACTTGCGCTTTCAGGTGCGGGATGATTGCGCCCGCCTGCTGACAACCGACCGCGCGTCGTGGGTCGAGCAGCCCCATCGGCAAATGCTGGCGCTTCTGTCTTATGGCGCGGTGGTCGAGAATCTGGCCTTGCGATCGGCGCAGCTGGGGTATGCCTTGGCAGTCACCTGGTTGCCGGAACCGGGTCGGCCCGACCTGGTCGCCGACTTTCGCTGGGTCACGACGGCAGCCCCGGCCGACCCGCTGTGCCACTCGATCGGGGGTCGACACACCAACCGCCGCTTCTATCGGAGGGCAAGCCTTCCGGCTGAAATGCTGGCGCGCCTTTCGGCCGCAGCCGCGGCGGTTCCCGGAGCCAAACTCCTGTGGCTCGATGACGCGGTCACGCGGGCACTCGCGCTGAAGGCCATTCGGGTCGCCGAGACCGAAAGGTTTCGGCGTCGGGCACTGCACGATGAAATGTTCGGCGCGATTCGCTTCGAGAAAGGCTGGCATCAGACCGCCGACGAGTGGCTGCCGCCGGCTGCTTTGCAGGTTGAACCGCCGATGCGGCTTCCTTTTGCGCTAATGCGGCACTGGAGCGTGATGCGCGCCGCGAATTGGGTGGGCGCTCACGTTCTACTGGGACTGCGGGCAGGATACCTGCCATGCGCGCTGGCGCCGCATATCGGCCTGATACTCGCCAGTGGGCAGCGCGAAGATCTCGGCAATTTGCAGGCCGGCCGCGCGCTACAACGGGTATGGCTCTCGGCGACGGCCGAAGGGCTGGC
>JANMAW010000610.1:0-2465 GCA_031360005.1 Rhizobacter sp. | reverse complement strand
ACGCTGAACGCGCCGCCACCGTATTCATGCACGCGGCTGCGAACGTTCAGCGGCGCCGGCGTCAGGTCGGCGATCCGGCCATCGGCGTCGCACCGGACGAGCACGTTGCGGCCCTCTTGCCGCGGACGGCCTTCGGTCCAGAAGATGTCGCGATCCAGCACCGCGAGCTGGCCGAGGCGGATGGTTGCGCCGGCGATCAGCTCGGCGGTGACGGGTGACTTCCAGCTGCCGAACGCCGCGGTCGTCGGTGCGGGCCCGGGCACTGGCACTGGCGGCGATTCAGCATCGGGCGCATCGGCTCGCGACCCCCGGGCTTGCACTCTGGCCTGCTCGCGATGCATGTACAGGTACAGGCTTTCGACCTTCGCGCGCGCCCACGGGGTCTTGCGCAGGAACTTCAGGCTCGACGCAATGCTGGGTTCGTCGTTGAAGCTGTTGATCTGGATGCGTTGCCCGAGATCGGGCCAGCCGAAATGATCCACCAGCCCGGTCAGCATCGCTTCGAGGGTGACGCCGTGCAGCGCGTTGCGTGCCTGCGGCGCTGGCGCGTCGTCCATCAGGGCTCCAGCAACTGGCGCGCGTGATGCGCGATGTGATCAGCCATGAAGGTCGCGATGAAATAGTAGCCGTGGTCGTAGCCCGCGTGGCGGCGCAGCAGCAGCGGCCGGCCGGCGGCGCGGCATGCGGCCTCGAACAACTCCGGGTGCAACTGCTCGGCGAGGAATGAGTCGGCCAGGCCCTGGTCGATCAGCAGCGGCGGCAGGCGCGCGCCAGACTTCACCAGTTCGGTCGCGTCATGGCGAGCCCACGCATCCCGATCGTCACCGAGGTAGCCGCTGAACGCCTTCACGCCCCACGGGCACTGCATCGGCGCGGCGATCGGCGCGAACGCCGAGACGCTCTGGTACAGCCCCGGGTTGTTCAGCGCCAGAGTCAGCGCGCCGTGCCCTCCCATCGAATGACCGAAGATGCCGACGCGGTCGGCGCGCGCCGCGAAGTGCTGGAGCACCAGCGACCGCAGTTCGCGCGTCACGTAGCTGCCCATGCGCCAGTGGCGGCTCCAGGGTGCCTCGGTCGCGTCGAGATAGAAGCCGGCGGCGGTGCCGAAGTCCCAGGCCGCGTCGGCGCCTTCGATGCCGGTGTTGCGCGGGCTGGTGTCGGGGCTGACCAGCATCAGCCCGTACTCGGCAGCGTGGCGTTGCGCGCCGGCCTTGATCGCGAAAGTTTCTTCGGTGCAGGTGAGGCCGGCGAGATAGAACAGCACCGGCACCGGGCTGGTCTTCGCCTGCGGCGGCACGAACACGCCGAAGCGCATCGGCGTTCCGGTCTCGCCGGATGCGTGCTGGTAGAAGCCCTGCACGCCACCGAAGCAGGCGTGTTCGCTGAGCGTGGTGAGGGCGCGGACGCCTTGCATCTCAGTACATCACCACGGATCGGATCGACTCGCCGCTCTTCATCAGATCGAAGCCATGGTTGATGTCTTCGAGCTTGAGCCTGTGGGTGATCAGGTCGTCGATGTTGATCTTGCCTTCCATGTACCAGTCGACGATCTTCGGCACATCGGTGCGGCCGCGCGCGCCGCCGAACGCCGAGCCTTCCCACTTGCGGCCGGTGACGAGCTGGAACGGCCGGGTCGCGATCTCGGCGCCGGCTTCGGCGACGCCGATGATGAGGGATCGGCCCCAGCCCTTGTGCGTGCATTCGAGCGCCTGCCGCATCAGCCTGGTGTTGCCGACGCACTCGAAGCTGTAGTCGGCGCCGCCGTCGGTGAGTTGCACGATCGCGTCGACGACATTCTCCGTGGTTTTCGCGTTGATGAAGTGCGTCATTCCGAACCTGCGTGCCATCGCTTCGCGTGCCGGGTTCAGGTCAACGCCGATGATCTTGTCGGCGCCCACCATCCTCGCGCCCTGGATCACGTTCAGGCCGATGCCACCGAGGCCGAACACCACGACGTTCGCACCGGCCTCGACCTTCGCGCTGAACAGCACCGCGCCGATGCCGGTGGTGACGCCGCAGCCGATGTAGCAGATCTTGTCGAACGGCGCGTCGGATCGCACCTTCGCGACCGCGATCTCGGGCACGACGATGTAGTTGCTGAACGTGCTCGTTCCCATGTAGTGCAGGATCGGCTTGCCGCCGATCGAGAAGCGGCTGGTCGCATCGGGCATCAGCCCCTTGCCCTGCGTGCCGCGGATCAGCTGGCACAGGTTCGTCTTGCGCGACAGGCAGAACTTGCACTGGCGGCATTCGGGGGTGTAGAGCGGGATGACGTGGTCGTCCTTCCCGAGCGAGGTCACACCCGGGCCGATATCGACGACGATGCCCGCGCCTTCGTGGCCGAGGATCGCCGGGAACAGGCCTTCCGGGTCGGCCCCCGACAGCGTGTAGTAGTCGGTGTGGCAGATGCCGGTGGCCTTGACCTCGATCAGCACCTCGCCGGCGCGCGGGCCTTCGAGGTCGAC
>JANMAW010000603.1:0-2195 GCA_031360005.1 Rhizobacter sp. | reverse complement strand
CCGCAACGGCGCCGAGGGTGGCCGAGGCCTGCAACAGCCGGCGTCTTGACAGAGCGTTCATGGTTCGGTTCCTCGACGAAAACGGGGACGAAAAAAAACGCCTGACGAACCGAAGGTTCTGTCAGGCGTTGCTGCCCAGGTGCTGGCCGACGCTGTTGTCGGCCGCATCGATGAAGTGGAGTGAAGCGTAATTTAAGCCGCGACAGACTGTCAAGCGGCATGTCAGAATATTTTCCAATTCAACTTCTTTGCGACCTGCCGCAAACCAGGACCCGCCGTGGCCAACACCGAACCGATCCGCGTCGGCGTGCTGTTCTCGCGCGCCGGTACCACTTCCCGCGTCGAGTTGTCGCAACTGCTCGGCACGTTCTTCGCGATCCGCGAGATCAACGACGGCGGCGGCATCGATGGCCGCGAACTGGTCGCCGTCCACTACGACCCGCAGTGCGTGCCGCACCACTACCGCGTACTGGCCGAACGGTTGGTGCAGGACGACCGCATCAACGTGCTGTTCGGCTGCTACATGTCGAGCACGCGCAAGGCGGTGATGCCGGTGGTCGAGAAATGGCAGCGCCTGCTGCTCTACCCCACACCGTACGAAGGCTTCGAGTTCTCGCCCAACATCGTCTACACCGGCGCTGCGCCGAACCAGAACAGCGCGCAGCTGGCCGAGTACATGACGCGCCATTTCGGCGTTCGCGTCTACCTCGTGGGCAGCGACTACATCTACCCCTACGAGTCGAACCGCATCATGAGCGACTTCATTCTCGAGCAGCCGGGCGGCCGCAAGCTCGCCGAGCGCTATGTTCGGCTCGATGCGAGCGAACGCGACTTCCTGCCGATCGCGCGCGACATCAAGGACAAGCAGCCCGACTTCGTGTTCTCGACGGTCGTCGGCAAGGGCACGCGGATGCTCTACCAGGCCTGCGCCGACGCCGGGCTCGATCCGGCGAAGATCCCGATCGCGAGCCTGACCACCTGCGAGGCCGAGGTGTCGGAGATGGGCACGCGCATCGCCGCCGGGCACATCACCGCGGCGCCGTATTTCCAGGCCGTCGACAGCGCGGTGAACCGTGACTGCCTGGCGCGCTTTCGCGCCTTCTGCGGCGGCGAGGTCGAGCCCAACATGTGCTGGGAGGCTGCGTACTTTCAGGTCCACCTGTTCGCCCGCGCGATGCGCCAGTCAGGGTCGGACGAGATCGACCGCCTGTTGCCCTGCCTGCTCGGCAGCGAGTACGACGCGCCGCAGGGCCGCGTTCGCATCGACCCGGCCACCCACCACACGCGGCTGTACCCGCGCATCGGCCGCGTCGGCGCCGATGGCCGTTTCGTCATCGTCGCCGAGTCGGCGGTCGGCGTCGACGCCGATCCGTACCTCGTCAACCACGCCGGCGACGAATGGAACATCCACAGCGTGGCGCTCGGGGATGTGAATGTCTAGGGAGATCTCGGATCACGGCGTTGCCGGCCGCGTCCAGCGCTCAACGCCGGACCTGCTGCGCAACCTGCGCAATTCGCGCGTGATGGTGTTCCACCCGAAGGACGCCGACGGCGAAATGCTGGCGCAGCAACTGCAACGCATCGGCTGCCAGGTGTTGACGATGTGGCCGCCCTTGCCCGAGCTGCCCGACACCGTCGACGTGGTGTTCTGCGCGGTGCGGCCTGACCACGCGGCGACGCATTGCGGGTGGATGAGCGCCGAGCCGACGATCCCGGTGATCGCGATCGTCAACTACGAGAACCCGACCGTGGTCGACGCGGCGCTGCGCATGGGCGCGCTGGCGGTGCTGGTCAGCCCGGTGCGCTCGGCCGGCATTCTGTCGGCGCTGGCGATGGCCAAGCGCACCCATGCCGAACTGCGCGAACTGCGCCGCCGCGCTGCGCGGCTGGCGCAGAAGCTGTTGTCTGCGAACCAGATCAGCGAAGCGAAGGCGATCCTGATTCGCACCCGCAACGTCAGCGACGAAGAGGCCTACCGCATCATCCGCGAGCAGGCGATGAGCAGGCGCACCGCCACCGAAGAGATCGCGCGCGCGATCATCCACGCCGATGGCATTCTGTCGTTCGCGCCGCGGCAGGCCGGCTGAGGGTGAAGGGGCCAGCGAGGTCAAAGTGGATCGGACGACGCACTCGAACCCAGGCCGGTGTACGGACGTTCGAGGAAAAAGCGCAGCATCTCGCGCGTCGCATCAGGC
>JANMAW010000588.1:0-1514 GCA_031360005.1 Rhizobacter sp. | reverse complement strand
GCGCTGCCCGGCTGGGTGCAGTACGCGCGCACCGTGCGCGGCTCGACGATGGTCGAGCGCAACAAGGAGTACGTGCAGGCCGCGCGGGTGGTCGGCGTGCCGCCGCTGCGCATCATGCTCAGGCATGTACTGCCCAACGTGATGGGCCCGGTGCTGGTGCTCGCGACGATCCACCTCGCGGTCGCGATCCAGACCGAGGCGACGCTGTCGTTCCTCGGGGTCGGTGTGTCGCCGACCTCGCCGTCGCTCGGCACCTTCATCAACGAAGGCAACAAGCAGTTGTTCAGCGGGGCGTGGTGGCTGGTGATTTTCCCGGGCGCGATGCTGCTGCTGATCGCGCTGAGCATGAACCTGTTCGGCGACTGGCTTCGCGATGCGCTGAACCCGCGCCTGCGATGATCGCTTGGCCATGACCCAACCGCTGCTCGAGGTTCGCAACCTGCGGGTCGAGTTCCCGACGCGCCGCGGCAATCTCGTCGCGCTCGACGACATTTCCTTCGACATCGCGCCCGGCGAGATCCTCGGCGTGGTCGGCGAATCGGGCGCCGGCAAATCGCTCACCGGCGCGGCCATCATCGGGCTGATCGACCCGCCCGGCCGCGTGGCCTCGGGCGAGATCCGCTTCGACGGCCGGCGCATCGACAACCTGCCGTACGACGAAATGCGCAAGGTGCGCGGCCGCCAGATCGGCGCGATCTTCCAGGACCCGCTGACCTCTCTGAACCCGCTCTACACGGTCGGCCGCCAGCTCGTCGAAACGATCCAGACGCATCTTCAGGTGAGCGGCAAGCAAGCGCGCGAGCGGGCGATCCGGCTGCTCCAGGAGACCGGCATTCCGGCCGCCGAGGCACGCATCGAGCAGTTCCCGCACCAGTTCTCGGGCGGCATGCGCCAGCGGGTCGTGATCGCGCTCGCGCTCGCGGCAGAGCCGAAACTGATTGTCGCCGACGAGCCCACGACCGCGCTCGACGTGTCGATCCAGGCGCAGATCATTGCGCTGCTGAAGCGGCTGTGCAAGGACCATGGTGCCGCGGTGATGCTGGTCACGCACGACATGGGCGTGATCGCCGAAACCTGCGACCGCGTCGCGGTGATGTACGCGGGGCGCATCGCCGAAATCGGTCCGGTGCGCGACGTCATCCACGCGCCGGCGCACCCGTACACCGTCGGCCTGATGGGCTCGATCCCGGCGATGGACGAGGACCGCGAACGACTGTTGCAGATCGACGGCGCGATGCCGCGCCTGAGCGCGATCCCGGCCGGCTGCGCGTTCAACCCTCGTTGCCCGAAAGTCTTCGATCGCTGTCGCAGCGAGCGGCCCGATCTATTGCCCGCCGGCGCCACGCGAGCGGCGTGCTGGCTGCACGCCAGGCCGATGCGGGAGGCCGCATGAGCGCGGTCGTCGCCGCGAGGGCCTCCGCCTTGATCGAGGTGCACGACCTGTCGAAGACATTCGACGTGTCGGCGCCCTGGCTGAATCGCGTGATCGAGCGCAAGCCGCGGCAGTTCGTGCA
>JANMAW010000579.1:0-2156 GCA_031360005.1 Rhizobacter sp. | reverse complement strand
CGATTATGATTCATCAAGATCATCGCTCCAGCCTCGACGCCGACAGGAAACACTTCATGACCCTGGCCACGAACTCCAGCGCACCGTGCGCCGACACGAACGCCGCGCGCGTCGCCCGCACTCTCGCGCGCGGCTTCACGTTGATCGAGCTGATGGTCGTGCTGGTCATCATCGGGGTGCTGGCCGCGCTGATCGTGCCGAACGTGCTCGACCGGGCCGACGATGCCCGCGTGACCGCGGCGCGGACCGATGTCAACAACCTGATGCAGGCGCTCAAGCTCTACAAGCTCGACAACCAGCGCTACCCCGGCGCCGAACAGGGGCTGCAGGCGCTCGTCAGCAAGCCGGGCACGGGCGCGATCCCGCCCAATTGGAAGCCATACCTCGACAAGCTTCCGAACGACCCGTGGGGCCGCGCGTACCAGTACGCGAACCCGGGGCTGAAAGGCGAGATCGACGTCTACAGCTACGGCGCCGACGGCGTGATTGGCGGCGAAGGGAAGAACGCCGACATCGGGTCCTGGCAGTGAGATGAAGCCGCTGGAAGCCTTCGGCGTCGTCCTTCGAGCGAAGCCCCTGCGGCAAGGCGCGGCAGCGGCATCTTCGTGGTCCATCACGGCGCGGCTTTCGCCTCAGATAAAGTCGCGCGTGAGATCACTCTGCGATGGGTTCACGCTGATTGAACTGCTGGTGGTGGTCGCGCTGATCGCGATCGCGAGCGCGGTCGTCAGCCTGTCGCTGCGCGACCCGGCGGCCACCCGGCTCGAGCACGAAGCTGCCCGGCTGGTCGCGCTGCTCGAATCCGCACGGACCGACGCGCGTGCCTTCGGGCTCGCGGCGAGCTGGGAACCCCGCGCGGGCCAGGACGGCGTCGACGGCTTTCGGTTCGTCGGGCTGCCGCCGTCCAGTGACCTGCCGAGCCGTTGGCTGGGTGACGGTGTCACGGCCGAGGTGTTCGGCGCGCGTGCGGTGTCGCTCGGCCCCGAGCCGCTGATCGGCGCCCAGCGCATCGTGCTGCGCCTCGACCAGCAAAGCCTGACCCTCGACACCGACGGTCTGGGACCGTTCATCGTGAACACGGCGCCAGCGCCAGCCCCATGAAGATGCGTTGTCCGCACGGCTTCACGCTGATCGAGGTGCTGGTCGCGTTGACGATCGTCGCGATCACGCTCGGCGCCGGCATCAAGGCCGCCGGGGCCTTGACCGACAACACGCAGCGCCTGGCCGATGTGAGCGCCGCGCAGTGGTGTGCCGACAACCAGCTCACCGGGTTTCGACTGTCGGGCCTGACGCCTCCGATCGGCGACTCCGACTTCAGTTGCGCCCAGCTCGGCCAGAACTACCGCGGCAAGCTCGTCGTGCGGCCGACGCCGAATCCGCTGTTCGTCAACGTCGATGCGCAGCTGGCCGACAAGGCCGGGCGACCAATCCTCAACCTGGCCACGGTGCTGCGCAAATGAGCCGCGATCGGCCTCCCTCCCGGGCCGCGCTGCAGCAGCGGCGGCGCGGCTTCACGCTGGTCGAGGTGCTGGTCGCGTTGGTGGTGATGGCGATCATGGCGGGGATGGCCTGGCAAGGCGTCGACGGCATCGTGCGCACCCGCGACGCGAGCCAGGCGCGACTCGAACGGACGCTGCGGCTGAACACCGTGATTGCGCAGTGGGACCAGGATCTGGCGTCGATCCAGGACACCGCCGTCGTGCCGCAGGCGCTGAGCTGCGACGGTGCCACGGTGCGACTCACGCGGCGCACGCCCGGCGGGCTGCAGGTCGTTGCGTGGTCGCTGCGGCCCGACGACAGCGGCGGCGCCTGGGTGCGCTGGGCCGGCCCGGCCGTCACCACCACCGGCGAACTGCAGGACAGCTGGCTGCGCAGCCTGCAGCTGCAGGGCACCGAGCCCGGCGGGCTGCGAACCCTGACCGGCCTGACCGCCTGGCAGGTCTATTTTTTTCATCAAGGCACGACCTGGGCCAACTGCCAATCGACCGGTGACGCGGCAGCCGCGGGCGCGGGCGTGGCCAGCGGCGTCGCCGCCGCACCCCGCCAGCCCTTGCCGAAGGGCGTTCGCGTGGTGCTGAACTTCGCGCCGGGCAGCGGCAGCAATGGCGACCTGACGCGCGACACCGAACTCGGGCCCTGACACCATGCCCCCGCGC
>JANMAW010000465.1:0-2600 GCA_031360005.1 Rhizobacter sp. | reverse complement strand
CCCGATGGCCTGCCGCTACCATTGCCCGATGGGCAAGCAGATCCTGTTCGGCTTTCACGCAGTGACGGTGCGACTGAAATCGGCGCCGGCATCGGTGGTCGAGATCCACGTCGATGCGACGCGACGCGACCAGCGCATGCGTCAGTTCGTCGAGCGCGCGAAGGAAGCCGGCGCGAAGCTCATCGACAGCGACGACGAGCGTCTGCAGAAGATGTGCGGCACGCACCGGCACCAGGGCGTGGTCGCGAGGGTCGAGACGATCGCGATCAGCCACTCGCTCGACGACACTCTCGACGCGATCGAAGGGCCGCCGCTGGTGCTCGTGCTCGACGGCATCACCGATCCGCACAACCTCGGCGCGTGCCTGCGTGTCGCGGACGGCGCCGGAGCGCACGCGGTGATCGCGCCGAAGGACCACGCGGTGGGAATCAATGCGACGGTCGCGAAGGTCGCGAGCGGGGCGGCCGACACGGTGCCGTATTTCATGGTGACGAACCTGGCGCGCACGCTGAACGAGTTGAAGGAGCGCGACATCCGCATCATCGGCACTTCGGACGACGCGCAGCAGTCGCTGTACGACCTCGACCTCACCGGTCCGATCGCGCTGGTGCTTGGCGCCGAAGGCAGCGGCATGCGCCAGCTCACCGGCAAGACCTGCGACGAGCTCGTGCGGCTGCCGATGGCGGGCGCCGTCGAGAGCCTGAACGTGTCGGTGGCGAGCGGCGTGTGCCTGTACGAAGCGGTGCGCCAGCGCCTGAAGAAAACGTCCTGATCGAATCCACGGAGTTTCACGTGCCAGTCATCGACGTCAAGCACCCGCTGGTCAAGCACAAGGTCGGCCTGCTGCGCGAGGACGACATTTCGACGAAGAAATTCCGCGAGCTGACGAACGAGCTGGCGCGCTTGCTGACCTACGAGGCCACTGCCGACTTCCCCCTCGAGAAGACGACGATCCAGTGCTGGAGCGGGCCGACCGAGGTCGAGCAGATCAGCGGCAGGAAGGTCACGGTGGTGCCGATCCTGCGCGCGGGCCTGGGCATGCTCGAGGGCGTGCTCGACATGATCCCGAGCGCCAAGGTCAGTGTCGTTGGCCTGTCGCGCAACCACGAGACGCTGCAGCCCGAAAACTATTTCGAGAAGTTCGTCGGCGAGCTGGACGAGCGCACCGCGCTGATCATCGACCCGATGCTCGCCACCGCCGGATCGATGATCGCGACGGTGAGCCTGCTGAAGACGCGCGGCTGCAAGGACATCCGCGCGCTCGTGCTGGTGGCCGCACCCGAGGGCGTGAAGGCGCTGACCGCGGCGCATCCCGACGTGCGCTGCTGGACCGCGGCGATCGACAGCCACCTGAACGAGGTCGGCTACATCATCCCGGGGCTGGGCGACGCCGGCGACAAGATCTTCGGAACGAAGTGAGCGCTATCCGGGCCGACTGCATGGTCAGAAACCGGCCGGGGTTACGAAACTTGACTATGTTTGTCTTGCTGTCGACACACTGCCCCTCTACGCTCTTGGCATGAAGCACCTGCCGTTCGTCCAGCGCTCCCGGGCGCCATCTCCGGCCCCGGTCGAAGCCGCCGAGTCTCGCCGGCCATTCCGCCTGTGGATGAGCGGCAGCCTGGCGGTGGTGATGGCGGCGATGGTCCCGACGCGCGATGTTTCGCAGACCGATCGCGACACCGAGCAACGCGTATCGCGCCACAGCCGCTTCGGCGTCGCCGAAACGGTGCAGCGCATCGGGGCCGCGGCGCGCGACCAGGGCCTGTCGGTGCTGGCACTGATGCCGGGCGTGCGGCCGGTGCTGGTGCTCGGGTCGTCGGTCGGCGGCACACCGGTCGTGATGGACCAGGCTGATTCGCGGCCCGCAGCGCCGCTCAGCGTGATGGTGTGCGAAGCCCCCGCCGGTGGGGCTGACGTGCTGTTCGCAGCAGCGTCGGTCTTCGCTGCGCAGCATGGCTGGGCCGGCCTGCCGGCGGCCGTCGTCGACGATCTCGAAGGGCTGTCGGGGCTGGTCGATCGCGCCCTGCTATGAGCCCGCGCTGGCGAAGTCGCTGCCGACCCGCCGGGCCGTAGGGCACGACGGGCCGCAAGCGTGACGGCTGGAAACGCGGCGCTCCGCGTCACACCCAGCCGAACGCCCCCGCGATCGTGCCGAGGGCGACGAGCCAGCTTGGGCTGAGGTTCGTGCGCAGCATTGCCAGCACGCTGACCGCGATCAGCGCGATCGCGCCCCAGCGGTGCGCGGGGTCGCGCAGGTAGGGCTCGGCGAGCACCCAGCCGGTCGACAGCAACAGGCCGATCGTGAGCGGCGTGAGCCCCATCGTGAAGGCACGCACGCCGCGCGTGTCGCGCCGCTGCGTGCCCCAGCGTGTTGCCCACAGCGACAGCGCGGTTGACGGCAGCAGGATGCCGAGCATCGTGGCCAGCGCGCCCAGCGCCCCGGCGACGCTCCAGCCGAGCGCCGCGACGAACAGCACGTTCGGCCCCGGCGCCGCCTGCGCGATCGCGATCGACGCGGTGAACTGTGCGTCGGTCAGCCAGTGCTGCTCGCTGACGATGTAGCGGTGCATGTCGGGCACGGTGGTGATCGCGCCGCC
>JANMAW010000359.1:0-1853 GCA_031360005.1 Rhizobacter sp. | reverse complement strand
CGTGCTGGCGACCCGGCCCGACAGCGAGGCGCTGGTCGCCGGCGAGATGCGGCTGAGCTGGCGCGAGCTGCATCACGCCGCGAGCAAGTGTGCCGGTGGTTTGGCGCAGCGCGGTGTGCGCCCGGGCGACCGGGTCGCGCTGTTCGTCGGCAACCGCATCGAGTTCGTCATCACCACGTATGCCTGCGCCTGGATGGGCGCCGTGCTGGTGCCGCTGAGCGAGCGCTCGCGCACGCCCGAACTCGCGCATGCGCTGCTCGATTCGGGCGCGGTCGCGCTCGTCTGCGAACCGGGTCTGGCCGCGCTGCTGCCCGAGCGCACCAGCGTGCCCGAACTGCGCCTGGTCTTCAGCACCGGCAGCGCCGAGCGCGGACTCGACGCCTTCGCCGCGCTGATGCAGGCCGAGCCGATGGCGCTCGCGCACGCCGCGCCCGAAGACGATCTGGCGGTCCTGCTTTACACCTCGGGCACCACCGGCAAGCCCAAGGGCGCGATGCTGAGCCACCTCAACATCGTCCATTCGGTGATGCACTACGCGACCGTGATGGGGCTCGGCGCGGACGAGCGCACGCTGATCGCGGTACCGCTCAGCCATGTCACCGGGTTGGTCGCGCAGCTCTGTGTCGCGCTCCATTGCGGCGGCTGCGTGCTGCTGATGAACCAGTTCAAGGCGGCCGACTTCGTGCGCCTGGCCGCGGCCGAACGCATGACGCACACCATCATGGTCCCGGCCATGTACAACCTGTGCCTGCTGCAGGCCGACCTCGCGTCGCACGATTTGCGCGCCTGGCGCATCGGCGCCTTCGGCGGCGCCTCGATGCCGACCGCGACGATCGAAGGCATTGCCGCGAAGCTGCCCGGTGTCGTGCTGATCAACGCCTACGGCGCCACCGAAACCTGCTCGCCGGCCACGATCATGCCGCCGGGACTGACGGCCACGCACGAAGACAGCGTCGGCAAGGCCGTGCCCTGCGGCGAGGTCTGCATCGTCGACGACGCCGGCCGCGAACTGCCGCCGGGCGAGATCGGCGAAGTCTGGATCGCCGGGCCGATGGTGGTGCGCGGCTACTGGCGCAACGACGCCGCGACCGCACGCGAGTTCAGCGGCGGCTACTGGCGCTCCGGCGACATCGGCACGCAGGACGCCGATGGCTTCGTGCGCATCCTCGATCGCAAGAAAGACGTGATCAACCGCGGCGGCTTCAAGGTGTACTGCGCCGCCGTCGAGAGCGCGCTTGCCGAGCACCCGCAGGTGCTCGAGTCGGCGCTGGTGGGCGTGCCCTGCGCGGTGCTCGGCGAGCGCGTGCACGCCTTCGTCTGCGTGCGTGCACTCGACGACAGCACCCAGTCGGCGGCGCTGCAGGCGTTCTGCGCGGACCGCGTCAGCGACTATGCGGTGCCCGAGACCTGGACCATCGGCACCGAACCGCTGCCGCGCAACGTCAACGGCAAGGTGATGAAGCGCGACCTGCGCAGCACCTTGCATGCGGCGCTGATCTGAAGCCCGAACCGAGAGACAGCATGAGCGCAACATCCGACTCAACGCACATCGGGCCGGGCGCCGGGCCGCCCCAGGCCGGCCCGCGCCCCTCCGGGCGGCGGGCTCCGATCAGCCAGCAGACGATCGTCTTCGTGATCTTCGTGCTGATGTTCATCGGCTTCGCGGTCTTCCTGCGCGGCTACCTCACCGCCAGCAACCTGCTCGGGCTGCTGCAGAACGTCGCAATCCTGGGCATCCTCGGCCTTGCGATGGCCTTGATCGTGATCGGCCGCGGCATCGACATCTCGATGGTCGCGGTGCTCGCCGTGCCGGCCGGGCTGATCCTGCAGATGGTGCAGGACGGGCACTCGGT
>JANMAW010000344.1:0-7753 GCA_031360005.1 Rhizobacter sp. | reverse complement strand
GTATTTCAGCGATCCGCTGCTCAACACCTTCATCCACTACCCCGAAGGCGAACTGGCGCGGCTGATCTTTCACGAACTCGCGCACCAGGTCGCTTACGCGCCGAGCGACACGGTGTTCAACGAATCGTTTGCGACCGCGGTAGAACGCATCGGCAGCGAGCGCTGGCTCCGGCAACGCGCGAGCCCGCAGGCACGCGAAGAGAATGAACGCGTCGAATCGCGGCGCCGCGACTTCCGCGCACTGACCGGGCGCTACCGCGACCAGCTCGACGCGCTGTACCGCGGCGCGGCGAGCGATTCCGAGAAGCGTGCCGCGAAGGCGGCGCTGATGGCGCAGCTGCGCACCGAGCATGCGGCGATGAAGCGCGAGCGCTGGGGCGGCTTCTCCGGGTATGACGGCTGGTTCGCGCGCGCCAACAATGCAGCATTCGGCGTACTGGCGGCCTACACCGAACTCGCGCCCAACTTCGAGCGCCTGTTCGAGCGAGAAGATCGCGACTTCCGGCGTTTCTATGCCGAGGTCCGGCGGATCGCAGCGCTGCCCCAGGCCGAACGGCGCAACGCATTGCCCTGAGGAGACTCGCCCGTGCCCGACATTCACATCCGCCGCGAACACCAGCTCGGCCTGGCCAAGGCGCGCAGCATCGCCCGCCAATGGGTTGTCGATGCCGAAACAAAGTTCGACATGGCATGCACCCTGCTCGAAGGGGAGGCCAGCGACACGGTGGAGTTTGCGCGCACCGGTGTGAAGGGGGCGCTGGTGGTCGCCGCCGACCACTTCGAACTCGAGGCCCGGCTCGGCTTCCTGCTCGGCGCGTTCAGCAAGGCCATCGAGGCAGAGATCGGAAAGAACCTCGATGCGCTGCTGTCGAACGACGGCGCCGACGGTGCCAAGATCAAACCGGCCACCAGGAAGGCGGCCGGCAAGCGCAGCAACATCTAGCGCGCAGGGCGAGCTACTTCAACGATTCGACCAAGTCCACGTACTCCTGCATCGCCGCCTCGGTGCTCTTGCCCCTGGCCTCGTTCCACGCGTCCCACTTGGCGCGGCCGACCATGTCCGGGAAACCCGGGCGCTCTCCGCTTGCATCGCCGGTGCTGGCCTGCTTGTACAACGCGTAGAGCTTCAGCAGCGTCATGTTGTCGGGTTTGTCGGGCAGGCTCTTCGAGTCATTGACGGCTTGCTCGAATTGCGCTTTCAGGTCGGGCATGGCGCGATCTCGCTAAGTCAATATCCCATTGAGGAGGATGAATGCTACCGAGCATCCTGGCCCTCCGTTTCAGTCGTCGAGCTCGGCCTTCGCCATCTCCACATCGAGCCGCTCCATCGCATCCATCGGCACGCACCTGGCCGCGTCCTCGTAGAGCCGGGTCGCCTCTTTCAGCATCTTGTCGCCCTCCAGCATCACCAGCCCGTTCGCGTATGCGACCATCGCGATCGCCGACGACGGGTTCAGCTTCATCGCGATCTTGAACATCGCAAGGCCCGCATCCTTGCTCGCGCCCTGGGTGCGGCCGAGTAGCGAGCCGACCTTGTCGATCACCTCGGCGTGGAACGCACCGAGCGCGACGTGCGCGTCGGCGTGATTCGGCGCCAGCTTGATGGCGGTCTCCAGCGCGCTCTTGATCTTGCTGCCCAGTCCCTGCGCCAGCGCTTTGACGACGCTGACGCCCTGGCTGTAGCGGCCCAGCGCGTACCCCATGAAGTAGTAGGCGTTGGCGTTCATCGGGTCGGTGCCGATCTGCGCTTCGGCTCGTTCTGCCACCTCCATGAAGAGCGCCAGCTTCGTCTTCTCACTCTGCTCGAGGTAGTGGGCGTAGACGGCCTGCGCCTTGTTCGCCGCGGTGATGCCGCCGCCGCCCGCCTTCAGGCCGGCCTCGACGGCCTGCTGAAATTCGCCCGCGTGAAACAGCGCCCACGCGGCGAGCACCTTCGCATCGGCGGGCAGTGGCTCGGCGTCGCCAGCGTGCAGGCGTGCCCAGTGGGTTTTCAGCGCCGCGGCATCCAGGGAGTAGTCGGCCGCGTCGTGCGGGAAGGCAATCCATCGGACCATCGGTCTAGTCTCCTTGGCGGTAGTTGCCGACCAGCGTATGCAGGTGTTCACGCTGGTCGGACTCGAGGTACGGCGAGAGCAGGCTGAGCACATGGAAGGCGCCGCGCAGCAACGCCGCGCCGGCGCTCTGCGGTTCGAGCGCGTTGCGCGGGTCACGCACGTATTCGAAACTCAGCCAGTAGGTCAGCACGACCACCATCGCGGTCGCCACAGGTTCGACATCGCGCGCGTCGATGCGCATCGCGTTGCTGCCGGCCAGGCCGTCGAGCACGTTCTGCACCGCCTTCGCATTGCTCTTCAGCACGAACTGGAAGTGCGTTTCGAGGCGGCGGTTCTTCGACAGCAGGTCGTTGAGGTCGCGGTAGAGAAAGCGGTACTGCCAGATCAGCTCGAACAGCATGTGGAAGAAGAGCCACGCGTCTTCGACGTTGGCCACGCCATCGGCCGCACGCAGCAACTCCGACAGCGAGCGCTCGTAGTCGTCGAACAGGCGGTTGATCAGCTGGTCCTTCGCCGGGTAGTGGTAGTACAGGTTGCCGGGGCTGATGCCGAGCTCGGCCGAGATCAGCGTGGTCGACACGTTCGGCTCGCCGAAGCGGTTGAAAAGCTCCAGCGTGGCTTCGAGAATGCGTTCGGCCGTGCGGCGCGGCTTCTTGGCTTGCGTGACCATCGCGTTGTCCCCTGGCGGGCAATCTAGCACCAAGTGTTTGCAGGGCGCATCGGCATCGGCCCGCGAGGGTGGCTGCAAGGGCGACGCCGGCAGCGTGCCTACAATCGCGCCCTCCATGCCAGCCATCTCATTCCAGAACGTCGGCAAGACGTACAGCGGCGCCCGTGGCGCGGTCAATGCGCTCGTCGATGTGAGCTTCGACATCGAAGCGGGCGAGTTCTTCGGCCTGCTCGGCCCGAACGGCGCCGGCAAGACCACGCTGATCAGCGTTCTCGCGGGGCTGGCGCGCGCTACCCGCGGCAGCGTGAAGGTGCTCGGCCACGACGTCGTCGACGACTACGCGGCGGCACGCCGTTGTCTGGGGATCGTGCCGCAGGAACTGGTGTTCGACCCGTTCTTCAGCGTGCGGGAGGCCTTGCGCATCCAGAGCGGCTACTTCGGCGTGCGCACCGATGCCAGGGCGAACGATGCGTGGATCGACGAGCTGCTTGCCAACCTCGGTCTGGCCGACAAGGCCGACGTCAACATGCGGCAGCTGTCGGGCGGCATGAAGCGCCGCGTGCTGGTCGCGCAAGCGCTGGTGCATCGCCCTCCGGTGATCGTGCTCGACGAGCCGACCGCGGGGGTCGACGTGGAACTGCGCCAGACCTTGTGGCAGTTCGTTGCGCGTCTGAACAAGCAGGGCAACACCGTGCTGCTGACGACCCACTATCTCGAAGAGGCCGAGGCGCTGTGCGGGCGCCTGGCCATGCTCAAGCAGGGGAGGGTCGTCGCGCTCGACCGGACCTCTGCGCTGCTGGCCGGCACCGCGAGCACGATGCTGCGCTTCAAGATGGACGCGCCGCTGCCCCCCGAGCTTGCAGCGCAGTCGCGCGTCACCGGCCGCATCGTGCAGATCACCGCGCACGGTGCGCACGAAGTCGAGGCCATCCTCGGCGTCTTGCGCAACGCCGGCTGCCAGCCGGAAGACCTGGAGATCGGCCGCGCCGACCTGGAAGACGTGTTCCTGGAGATCATGAAAGGCCCTGCCCGGACGATCGAACACGCCGGAGTCGCGCGATGAGCGGCACCGGTGTGCTCGCCGGCACGCGCACGCTGCTTTTCAAGGAGGTGCTGCGTTTCTGGAAGGTCAGCGTCCAGACCGTCGCGGCGCCGGTGCTGACGGCCATCCTGTACCTGCTGATCTTCGGCCACGTGCTCGAAGGCCGCGTGAAGGTCTTCGGCTCGATCGGCTACACCAGTTTCCTGATCCCGGGCTTGGTGATGATGAGCGTGCTGCAGAACGCGTTCGCGAACAGCAGCTCGTCGCTGATCCAGAGCAAGATCACCGGCAACCTCGTTTTCCTGCTGGTCGCGCCGCTGTCGCACTGGGCTTGGTTCCTCGCCTACGTCGGCGCCTCGGTGGTGCGCGGCCTGGCCGTCGGCGCCGGGGTGCTGCTGGCGACGGTCTGGTTCGCGCCGCTGCATCTGGCGCACCCGCTGTGGATGCTGGTGTTCGGCCTGGCCGGCGCCGCGATGATGGGTGCGCTCGGGCTCATCGCCGGGCTGTGGGCCGAGAAGTTCGACCAGATCGCCGCGTTCCAGAACTTCATCATCATGCCGATGACGTTTCTGTCGGGCGTTTTCTATTCCGTCGGCTCGCTCCCCGCCTTCTGGAAAGCCGTGAGCCACCTGAACCCGTTCTTCTACATGATCGACGGCTTTCGTTACGGCTTCTTCGGCGTCAGCGATGTGCCACCGACGACCGGGTTGCTGGTGGTGGGCGCGAGCCTGGCCGTGGTGTGTGGCTTGTGCCTGCACCTGCTGAGAATCGGCTACAAGATCCGGCACTGAGCCCGGGTGGCGCGGGTGTCAGGCCGGTGCCGCTAAAATCAGCGCACCATGGCCGACCCCACTCCCGACGAAGTCCAGCGTTTCATCGCGCAGGGGCTCGCCTGCGACCACATCGATGTGGAAGGCGACGGCCGCCACTTCTTCGCGACCATCGTCTCGGCCGAGTTCGAAGGCACGAGCCGCGTGGCACGCCACCAGCGGGTCTACGAGGCGCTCGGCGATAGAATGCGCGAGCAAATCCACGCCCTGTCGATGAAGACGCTCACGCCGGCCGAATGGGCCAGATCCTCCCCGGTCGCCGAGCCCGGCGCGGCCGCCGCCCACCACCCCTGAAAACCAGCCGCAGTGTTCGCTGTGGCTGTCGGCGCGGTGTCGGCCCTCGAGACGCCACCGCGCTGAACGCCGCGTGAACCCTGGGGAACCTCACACCCTATGGACAAACTCCTGATTCGCGGTGGCCGCCGGCTCGAAGGCGTGGTCACGATCTCCGGCGCGAAGAACGCCGCGCTGCCGGAGCTGTGCGCGGCACTGCTGACCGCCGAGCGAGTCACGCTGAGCAATGTGCCGCGCCTGCATGATGTGAGCACCGCCATCAAGCTGCTGCGAAGCATGGGCGTCACTGTCGAGCGCACCGATGCCCGGCCCGACGTCGTGACGCTGGACGCCGGCGCGATCAGCGCGCGCGAGGCGCCCTATGACCTGGTGAAGACGATGCGCGCGTCGATCCTCGTGCTCGGCCCGCTGCTGGCGCGCTTCGGCGAGGCCCGGGTGTCGCTGCCGGGCGGCTGTGCGATCGGCTCGCGGCCGGTCGACCAGCACATCAAGGGCCTGCAGGCGATGGGCGCCGAGATCACCGTCGAACACGGCTACATCGTCGCGCGGGCCGCGCGCCTCAGGGGCGCGCGCATCACTACCGACATGGTGACCGTGACCGGCACCGAGAACCTGCTGATGGCCGCGACGCTCGCCGAAGGTGAAACGGTGCTCGAAAACGCCGCGCAGGAGCCCGAGATTCCCGACCTCGCCGAGATGCTGATCGCCATGGGCGCGAAGATCGAAGGGCACGGCACCAGACGGATACGCATCGAGGGCGTGGAGCGCCTGCACGGGGTGTCGCACCAGGTGGTTCCCGACCGCATCGAGACCGGCACCTTTCTGTGTGCGGTGGCTGCGGCGGGTGGCGACGTGCGCCTGCAGCATGCGAACGCGCGCCATCTCGACACCGTGATCGACAAGCTGCGCGAGGCCGGCGTACAGATCGAGGCCGGCGACGACTGGATCCGCGTGGCGAACCAGGAGCGCCCGCGCGCGGTGAGCTTCCGCACCAGCGAGTACCCGGCGTTCCCGACCGACATGCAGGCGCAGTTCATGACGCTGAATTGCATCGCCGAAGGTACCGCGGTGGTGACCGAGACGATCTTCGAGAACCGCTTCATGCACGTCAACGAACTGGTGCGGCTGGGCGCGAGGATCGAGATCGACGGTCACACGGCAGTGGTTCACGGTGTCGACAAGCTCTCGGGTGCGACGGTGATGGCGACCGACCTGCGCGCCTCGGCCAGCCTGGTGATCGCGGGGCTCGTGGCCGAGGGCGACACGGTGGTCGACCGCATCTACCACCTGGACCGTGGCTATGACCAGATGGAAGCCAAGCTGCGTGGGATCGGCGCCGACATCGAGCGCTTCAAATGACGCCGTTCGAGGCCTGGAAGGCAACGATGACGACCTTCACAAGACACGGACGACGCACATGATCACGTTCCCGCCCTGTGCAAGGCCAACATGATCACGTTCGCGTTGCCGAAGGGCCGCATCTTCGACGAGATCGGGCCGCTGCTGAAGGCGGCAGGCATCGTGGTGGCCGAAGACCCCGAGAAGTCCCGCAAGCTGATCGTCGGCACGAGCCGGCCGGATGTGCGGCTGGTTCTCGTGCGTGCTTCCGACGTGCCGACCTACGTGCAGCACGGCGGCGCCGATCTCGGCGTCGTCGGCAAGGACACGCTGCTCGAGCACGGCGGCGAAGGCCTGTACCAGCCGCTGGACCTGAACATCGCGAAGTGCCGCATGAGCGTGGCGGTGCGATCCGACTTCGACTACGCCGCGGCGGTCAAGCAGGGGTCGAGGATCCGGGTGGCGACCAAGTACACGCAGATCGCGCGCGATCACTTCGCCGACAAGGGCGTCCACGTCGACCTGATCAAGCTCTACGGTTCGATGGAACTGGCGCCGCTGACCGGCCTGGCCGATGCGATCGTCGACCTGGTGTCCACCGGCAGCACCTTGCGCGCGAACCACCTGGTCGAGGTCGAGGAGATCATGAGGATCTCGTCGCGCCTGATCGTCAACCAGGCGGCGCTGAAGCTCAAGCGCGAATCGATTCGCGCGATCGTCGATGCGTTCGCGAAGGCGGTGGGTGAGTTGCCATGAGCGTCAAGATTCGTCAGCTCGCGACCGCCGCTGCAGGCTTCGAAGCCGACTTCGGGCGCGTGCTGCACTGGTCGGCGCAGACCGACCACGCGATCGACGAGGTCGTGGCGTCGATTTTGGCCGATGTGCGTGCCCGCGGCGATGCCGCGGTGCTCGAGTACACGCAGCGCTTCGATGGTGTCACTGCTGCCAGCGTGGCCGAACTCGAGATTCCGCGCGCCGAATTGCGTGCGGCGCTGGCCTCGATCCCGGCGCGCCAGCGCGACGCGCTCGAGGCCGCAGCGCAGCGTGTTCGCGACTATCACGAGCGCCAGCTCGATGCCTGCGGCCGCTCGTGGAGCTACCGTGACGAAGACGGTTCGCTGCTCGGCCAGAAGGTGACACCGCTGGACCGCGTCGGCATCTACGTGCCGGGCGGCAAGGCGACGTACCCGTCGAGCGTGCTGATGAATGCGCGGCCGGCCAAGGTAGCCGGCGTCGGCGAGATCATCATGGTCGTGCCGACGCCGGCGCGCCGCGACGCCTCGCCCGAAGGTTCGCGCGGCGAACGCAACCTGCTGGTGCTGGCGGCGGCGGCGATCGCCGGCGTCGACCGCGCGTTCACGGTCGGCGGCGCGCAGGCGATCGGCGCGCTCGCCTACGGCACCGCGACGATTCCGGCGGTGCACAAGATCACCGGCCCCGGCAACGCCTACGTGGCCAGCGCGAAGCGGCGCGTGTTCGGCCAGGTCGGCATCGACATGATCGCCGGCCCGAGCGAGATCCTGGT
>JANMAW010000337.1:0-8156 GCA_031360005.1 Rhizobacter sp. | reverse complement strand
CAACCGGGCGGCGAGATGCGCGGCGCGGCCGGCGATGCCGGCGCACTGGCCGCGCTGAAAGCGATGATCGTGCGTTACGCCGACCAAAGCGAGGCGTTCGCGCTGCGCCTGTTCCCGCACTACCGTGGTCACCTGTCGCGCGGCAGCACCTCGTTCCGCCCGGTCAACGTGGCCGGCCGCGAGACCAGCTGGCGCAAGGACGACACGCGGCTGCACATCGACGCGTTCCCGTCGAATCCCATGCACGGCACGCGGCTGCTGCGCGTGTTCTGCAACGTCAACCCAAATGGTGAGCCACGCCGGTGGCGCGTCGGCGAACCGTTCGAGATGCACGCGAAGCGCTACCTGCCGTCGATCGCGCGCCCGTGGCCCGGCTCGGCCTGGCTACTCGAAAAAACCGGCATCACGAAGCGTCGCCGCACTGAGTACGACCATCTGATGCTGCGGCTGCACGACAGCGCGAAGGCCGACGCGCAGTTCCAGCAATCAAGCCCGCAGGCGCGTGTCGACTTCGCGCCCGGGACGACCTGGGTGGTCTTCAGCGACCAGGTGCTGCACGCCGCGATGGGCGGCCAGCACATGCTGGAGCAGACCTTCTACCTCGACGTACAGCACCAGCTGCGCCCCGAGACCTCGCCGCGCGCCACGCTGGAGCGCCTGCTCGCGCGCGAGTTGCGCTAGAGCGCGAAGCGAAGGGCGAGAGGGTGGAGCGCGTGAAGCGAATGCTGCCTGCGCAGCATTCGTAGCGCGTAGCGCCATCTGGCTCGCAAGCCAGATGGCCCCGTACACGGGGATCGACCAGCGCAGCGATCGGCGAGGGAGCGGGCTCGAAGCCCGCGACTGAGAGCAAAGCGTGGCCGTGGGGATCGACAGCGAAGCGATCGGCCAAGCAGCGGTCTCGAAGCCCGCGACCGGGTGCTCATCGCGTCACTTCCAGAACCGCCGGACCTTGCCGAAGGCCTTCAGCTCGGGCGCAGCGGCGGCGATCAGCGCCTCGCGCCGCGCCGCCAGCCAGCCGAGCGCGAACATCGCGCGCGGGTCGCGGTCGCGCTGGCTCGCGAACGCCTGCATCGCCATCACTGCATCGCTGACGGCTCCCAGGCGCTCCTGCAGCGCACGCAGCACTCGCAGGTAGCGCCGCACCGCGCGCCGCTCGAACAGCGCGCTGCAAAACTCGGTCGCGTAGCGCAGCCGCTTCGCGCGCTTGCGCAGGCGGTGGCGGCTCGCATCGTCGAGCTCGGCGAAACGTTTCGTATCGGCGACCACCTGCCGGTGCCAGCGGTTCAGGCGCTGCGTCACGCGGGCGCGCAGCGAAGTGCCGGGATCGGCCAAAGCGGTGACTCGGCCGGTCTGCGATGCCGCGATCAGATCCAGCAGCAGCATCTGGCTGTCGGTCTCGCGCAGCATGTCGGCCGGGACGGTTTCGCCGGTTGTCGGTGCGGTCACCGATGCTTCGCCGGCAACGCCCGCGCTGCCCATCGCGGCGAGCAACTCCGCGGCGAACTCGCCTTCGATCACGACTTGGTCGCGCGCGGCTCCGAGGCGCCGAAAGAGCACCGCGGCGGCGTCGCCGAGCAGCGCATCGGCGCCCAGGCCATCGAACAGGCGCAGCGCACTGCGCAGCCGCCGCAGCCCGACGCGCAGTTGATGCACGTGCTCGGGCGCATGCTCACCCGACGCGATCTGGCTGGCGTTGGCGATGATCTGGTCGGCGCACGAACCGAGCACCACCTGCCAGGCGGCAGCCGATTTCATCTCGTGCGTCAGCCGCACCGACAACGCCTGGCGCGGCGGCGCCATCGCCTGGCCTCGCGCCAACAGGTCGCCGCGCTCGGCCTTGCTGCGCGTGTCCAGCCACAGGCCGAACCGCGGCAACCAGCGCCGGGCCGTGTCGAGCACCGCCTGCGGAGCGCCGGCGAGCAATTCGAACTCGAGCTCGCACACCGCGGTCGTCTGGTCGCCGGCGCGGATGCTGCCGGTGTCGAACGCCAGTTCGACCCGCCCGTTCGGTGCGCGCAGCGTGCGTGTGCGGCGCAGGATGTCGGTGCGGTACAGCACGCCAAGCGCCGCGGCGCTCTGGCCGGCGAGCAGCGCCAGCAAGGTGTCGCCGACTGGCGTGCCGGCATGCAGGTTCGGGTCGACCGCGGGCACCGCGACACCGCCACCGCGTGGCACGTTGTGCTCGAGTCGTGTCATCGGATCGGCCGTGCAGCCCTTCAGCGTCTGAACCCAGCGCCGGCCTTCGCGGCGCACGCGCAGCGCGAGGCCTGCTTCTGCCAACGCCCGGTCGGCGGTATCGACATAGGCCGCCTGCAACCGAGTGCGCGCACCGTGCGAACGGCCCGCCACGGCAGCCTCCAGCGCGGCGCGCCGGCTGGCTGGCATCTGAAACTTGAGTTCGATCTCGTGCATCGCGCGGTCACATCAGAACATTCCGCGATTGTTCATGAAAGCTTCCGACGCTGCGATAAGGTCGCGCGTTTCGGCCAAGGCCCCCGCGGCGCGAGAAATCATGCGCATGTTCCTCCCGCTAAAATCGACATCCGCTCCCTTCAACGCGCTGGCCCAGCGCCCATCCCGATGCCGCTGTTCTGGAAAGCCTATACATCCGACATCACCTCGTTCATCGAGCAGCTCAAGGCCAACAAGCCGACGCTCGAAGACGAGCAGCGCCAGGGCCGCAACCTGCTGTGGGACAAGCGCATCGACCGCGCGGCCGAGTCGGAGTTTGCCGACGCGAAAGTGGCGCAGCAGCCCTACGTCTACCAGACGAAGATCTGATGCGCTCGGGCTGCCAACGCTCACGGGCCGCCGCGCCGGGCGGCGCCAGTCAAGGCCCGACCCTCGCGCAGGGTGGAACGCGGTGCCCGGCGACAGGAGCGTCGAGTTGAGCGACGACGTGGCAGCCGCCGCGGTACCCGAACTCTGCGCGCCGCCGGCGGGGGCGCAGGACGGCCCGGCCGCCAGCCCGGCCATCGTCGACGGCGTCGCAGTGGCGCGCCTGTACGGTGAGCCGCTGTTCGCGATGCCCACCGACCTGTACATCCCGCCGGACGCGCTGGAGGTGTTCCTCGAGGCCTTCGAAGGCCCGCTCGACCTGCTGCTGTACCTGATCCGGCGCCAGAACTTCAACATCCTCGACATCCCGATGGCGAGCGTGACGCGCCAGTACCTCGCGTACGTCGAGCAGATCCGCAAGACCAACCTCGAGCTGGCGAGCGAATACCTGCTGATGGCGGCGATGCTGATCGAGATCAAGTCGCGCATGCTGCTGCCGCCGAGGAAGACGGCGGACGGGCAGGAGCCCGAAGACCCGCGTGCCGAGCTGGTGCGCCGGCTGATCGAGTACGAGCAGATGAAGGTCGCCGCGCTGAGCCTCGATGCGCTGCCGATGCTCGGCCGCGACTTCCTGCGGGCACAGGTCGTGATCGAACAATCGCTCGCACCGCGCTTCCCCGATGTCAACGCCGATGACTTGCGCGTTGCCTGGGTCGATATCCTGAAGCGCGCCAGGCTCAACCAGCACCACATGATCACGCGCGAGCAGCTGAGCGTGCGCGAGCACATGAGCATCGTGCTGCGCAGGTTGCAGGGCCGACGCTTCGCGCTGTTCGAGGAACTTTTCGACGCGGCGCGCGGGCCGCAGGTTCTGGTGGTTACCTTCATCGCGATGCTGGAGCTGGCGCGCGAGCGCCTGCTCGAGGTGACACAGGCGGAGGCCTTTGCGCCGATCTACGTGAGGTTGGCCTACGCGCCGGCTTGAAGTGCGCGCAGGTCCGACTCCATCGCAACCGACCGCGGCGCTTGCAAGCGCGCTGCCCTTCGCCAGGTGCGCAACGGTGCACAGCAACTCTTGCGCGCCCGGGTTCAGCGCGCCTTCACCCCGAGCTTGAACGCGATCATCGCCCGCAGCTTGTTCGGCACCACCGGCTTGATGAGCAGGTGGAAGTCGTGCTCCTGGGCCTCCTTGTCGTGCCCGGTCATCGTGCTGCCGGTCACCAGAATGGCCGGCGTCGCCGCACCGAACCGGGATCGCAGGGCCTGGATCGCATCGACCCCGTTGAGCCCGTCTTCAAGCCGGTAATCGACGATCAGCAGATCGGGCCTGACCAGCGCCGGGTCGCTGCGCTGCGCCCAGGCGCGGCTTGCCGCCACGCTGTCGAACGACTCGACCCGCGCCCCCCAGCCCTTCAGCAGCACATCGAGCCCGGCGCGCACCGCCGGCTCGTCTTCGACAACCACGATCAGCCGCCCGTCGAGCGTCAGGGCGACCGGCCCCTTGCCCGGCAGCACGGCGACCGTCACGCGCGGCACCTTGCCGAGCGGCAACTCGAGCGTGAACACCGTGCCGCGCCCGGCCTCGGAACGCAGCGTGAGCTTCGCCTGCATCAGGTCGGCCAGGCGCTTGACGATCGCCAGCCCCAGCCCCAGACCCCTGCGCTGCTCGGGGCTGACACGCTGGGTGTTGGGGACTTGGTAGAACTCGTCGAAGATGCGCGCCTGCTCGGCCTCGCGGATGCCGACACCGGTGTCCCAGACCTGCAGCAGCATGCGCTCGCCACGCTGACGGCAGCTCACCAGCACCGAGCCGTCGTTGGTGTAGCGGATCGCGTTCGAAACGAGGTTGCGCAAGATTCGCTCGACCAGCAGCGGGTCGGCGTAGACGACCCGGCCGGCGCCGCGCAGCCGCAGCGCCAGCCCCTTCTCGAACGCACTCGGCTCGAAGTGCAGGCGGAGCTTGCGCAGGATGTCGCCGACGTCGAAGTGCTCGTCGTGGACCTCGATGCCGCCACTGTCGATGCGGGTGATGTCGAGCAGTTCGGAGAACAGGCCCTCGAGCGCATCGACCGATTCGTTGATGCTGTTGACGAGTTGCGCGACCGCGGGCTCGTGCACGCGCTGGCGCAGCGCCTCGGCAAACAGCCCCATCGCGTGCAGCGGCTGGCGCAGGTCGTGGCTCGCAGCGGTGAAGAACTGAGTCTTCGCCCGGTTCGCGGTCTCGGCCTCGCGGCGCGCGCTTTCGGCCGCCAGCGTTTCGACGCGCAGCCTGGAAGCCAGTTCGTCGGCCTGCACCTTCAGGTCGATCGCGCGCTGCAGCGCCTGGCGATAGCTGTTCGCCAGCACCGTGGTCAGCGTGATGATCAGCACCAGTTCGCCGGCGAGCTGGTAGTGGTACGGGTCGCCGACGCTGGCGATGCGCGTCACGAGCGGCAGGAAGCACAGCGCCGCGAACGTCAGGTACAGGCGCGGCTGGATCGACAGCACCGGAATGCCGACGACACAGTAGGTGTAGACGATGATGATCAGGCCGGTCTGCTGCTGCAGTCCGGTGCCCAGGCCGTAGAAGACCCAACCGGTCAGGCCCCACAGCGCCGCAGCGACGACGGTGCCGACGTTCGAACGCAGCAGCCACGTCTGCCATTCGGCGCGGGTGGTCGGCGCAGCGCGCTTGAAGCGCAGCGTGATCAGCAGCCGCACGAGGCACATCGCGACGAACGCGGCCATCCACGGCACGAACAGGGAAATCGGCGCAATGCCCCAGAACAGCATCGCCACGACGCCCACGCCTGCAAGGTATCCGGCGAGCACGGCCGGCATGTAGTCGTAGGTGCTTTGCACCACCTCGGCGACCTTGGCCAGCGCCGGGTCGTGCGCGGGCAGGCCCGGCGCCGCACCGCCCGCGGCGCTATCGTGGAGCGGGTCGGCGCCCAACTCGCGTCGAATCAGTGCTGCGGCCGGCGCCGGCGGCGCGGCGCGCGGTTCATTTCGAACTGCGCCATGCCGGCGAACCCCCCTGGTTCGACAACTGGCTCACGGCGAGCACCGCCTGCGTGCGCGAGCTGACGCCGAGCGCGCGCAGCACCGCCGCGACGTGGTCTTTCACGGTCTCGACCGAGAGGTTCATCTCGCGCGCGATCAGCTTGTTGGGCTGGCCCTTCAACAGCAGCGCGAGCACTTCGGTCTGGCGCGGCGTCAGGCCGAAGTCGGCCAGCGGCACGGCATTGCTCGGGAAACCGCTGTCGAACTCCGGCTGGCGCATCACGCGCAGCACGTCGGGCACGGTGTCGCCCTCGGGCTTCGCGGCGGGCTCGGAGCCCATCGTCATCGGCGGCACGTAGATGCCCCCGGACATCACCATGTGCAGCGCCTCGAGCAGCGTTTCGTTGCTCGCGCGCTTGGGCACGAAGCCCATCGCGCCGGCGTCGATCGCACGGATCACGTCGCTGCTGCGGTCCGACGCCGACACGACCACCACCGGCAGCGCCGGATACTTGATGCGGAACTCGGCCAGCACCTCGAAACCGTCGGCATCGCCCAGGTGCAGGTCGAGCAGCACGAGGTCGAAGTCGGCATCGGCCTGCAGCTTCTGGCGCGCCGCGCGCGCGCCGCCAGCGCCGACCACCGTCGTGTCGCCACCCATTCGCTCGATCACGGTCTGCAGCGCCGACAGGATCAGCGGATGGTCGTCGATCAGCAGAACCTTCATGCGCATCGCCTCCAGCAATCCACCATCGTAAACGACGGCGCTTCGCACTCGTCGACGCTGGCCGACCGGATCACACGTAACGGCGCGCCAGCGACTCGGCCACGCACACCGGCTTGGCGAGGCCCTCGCGCTCCATTGTGACCTCGACGGTGAGTTGCGCGCCGCCGTCGAGCGGCTCGTACTTCGTGAGCCTGAAGTGGCCGCGCAGCCGGCTGCCCGATGGCACCGGCGCGGGGAAGCGCACCTTACCCAGGCCATAGTTCACACCCATGCGGGTGTCGCGCACCTCGAACGCCGACGCGCTCATCTGCGGCAGCAGCGACAGTGTCAGGAAGCCGTGCGCGATCGTCGTGCCGAACGGGCCTTGCGCTGCGCGCTCGGCATCGAGGTGGATCCACTGGTGGTCGCCGGTCGCGTCGGCGAACAGGTCGATGCGGTGCTGGTCGACGGTGATCCAGTCGCTGACACCGACCTCCTGGCCGACCAGGCCCTGCAGATCGGTGAGGTGTTCGAAGCTTCGCATGCGTCGCCTTCGCAAGGGAATGAATCGAAAGGGTCAGGCGTCGACCCAACGGATGATCGGCTGCCATTGTTCGAGGTCGCGCTCGAAGCGGCTCGAGGTCACATCCCACAGCGTCAGGCCATGCGCTGCCAGATGCACGTAGTTCTGCGTGTCGCGCACGAAGCCGAGCATCGGCACCTTCGTGCCATCGAGAAAGCCGCGCAACTGGTCGGTGGCGATCGTGCCCTCGCGGGTGCGCATGCCGACGATGGCGAACTCGACACGGTCGCTGCGTTTGTGCGCCAGCAACTGGCGCACGAAATCATGGGTGGCGTGGATGTCGAAGATGCTCGGTTGCAGCGGGATCAGCACCTTGTCGGCGAGCTTCATCACTTCGTCGAGGCGCCTGCCGTGCAGGCCGGCGGGCGTGTCGAGCACCACGTGCGTCGTGCCCTTCGGCGGGCGCACGATCTCGCCGTGCGTGACCTCCCAGGCGCTGATCGACGCCAACCCGGCCGGGCGCAGCGCGAGCCAGGTGCGCGCCGATTGCTGGCGATCCACGTCACCCAGCATCACCGCGCGACCGGTCGATGCGAGGTACCCGGCCAGATTGGTGGCGAGCGTGGTCTTGCCCACGCCGCCCTTCGGATTGGCCACCACGATCACCGGCATGCAAACCTCCATCCGCCCTGAAGCCGCTTTCGGGTTATGTTAGCGGGGCTTTCGACCGACCTGCCATCGATACTAACCAGCGACTCCGCTCGTGACTTCACCGGACCCCATGGCCGACGCATCGCACTCCTCTCCCGACCCCGACACCGACACCGACACCGCGACGCGCCGCGGCCCCGCGGTCGTGGTCTTGACCGCGCACCCGCAGATGGAGCACTCGCGCATCAACCGTCGCCTGATGGACGCGGCCCGCCGGCTGCCATCCGCCCATGGCGATGCGCCGTCCGTCGTCGTACGCGACCTGTACTCGCTGTACCCTGACTATCTGATCGATGTCGCGGCCGAGCAGGCGCTGCTGGCCTCGGCGCAGCTGATCGTCTGGCAGCACCCGATCCACTGGTACAGCATGCCCCCGCTGCTGAAGCTCTGGCTCGACGAGGTGCTCTCGTTCGGCTGGGCCTACGGCCCGGGCGGCACCGCGCTGCGCGGCAAGGA
>JANMAW010000273.1:0-2709 GCA_031360005.1 Rhizobacter sp. | reverse complement strand
GCCTTGCTGGAGATCGGTCAATGCGGCGTGGGCGAAGATGAGTTGTGACGCATTGAAACGGCTCGACTGCGATGCGCGGATGCCGGTCGCGGCGCGGAAGAATGTCAGCTGGAAACCCCACAGCCGCACGTCCGCTTGCAGCGTGCCGGTCAGGTACCACCACTCGGTGCGCGTGTCGGGGTGGGCGCCGAAGTCGGCGGGGAAGCGCAGCGCCGACCGCGTCGCGACAGCCGGGCCAACCGTCGGGGCCTGTGCGGACGTGAACGCGGGCCAGCCTGCGATCGAAAGGAGCAGCGCGCGTCGATCCATCGGAACGAGCATCGCACATTGCTGACCGACAATGCGAGCCGATGGCCAAGCCCGTTCCCCGCCTCACACCCGGCGAGATTGCGCGCGTCATCGCGACCGCGTGGGACGACCGCCCGCCGTTCAACGCCGTGCTGGTGAACCACGGCCTGACGCAAGGTCAACTGGTGCAACTGCTGAAGCGCGAGCTGGCACCCAATGCGTTCAGGCTCTGGACGGCGCGCACACGCGGCGGCAAGGCCGCAGCGCCGACGCGGCGCGCGCCCGGCGGTTGATCCGCTCAGCGCAGCCGACTTGCCCATGCGCTTGAAACGGCTCCGTCTTTGCCCTAGTCTGCGAGCGCGCCGGTTTGCGGCAGACTCGCTCGCTGCAGCCCCATTCATCCCTAGGAGTCACAAGATGCGGTACTCGAGAAGCTCGTCGATTCATTGGACGCTGGTCGCCGGCGCCGTTGCGGCTGCGGTGCTGGCCGGTTGCGGCAGCATGTCGGGTGGCAAGACCGGGATGGGTTTTTTCGTCACGAGCGCCGGTCCGGGCAATGGCGCCAATCTGGGCGGTCTCGCCGGGGCCGACCGGCAATGTCAGACTCTGGCCGCGGCGGCAGGCGCCGGCAACCGCAGCTGGCGTGCCTATTTGAGCCAGCAGCCGACCGCCAACGTGCCGGCCGTCAATGCACGCGACCGCATCGGGAAGGGCCCGTGGCGCAACGCCAAGGGCGTGGTCGTCGCGACCGACGTCGAGCAGCTTCACGGCGCCAACAACCTGAACAAGCAGACCGCGCTGACCGAGCGCGGCGACCCGATCAACGGCCGTGGCGACACCCCGAACATGCACGACGTGCTGACCGGATCGCAACCCGACGGTAGGGCCATCGTGGGCAACGTCAACACCACCTGCGGCAACTGGACGCAGGGTGGCGAAGGCTCGGCAATGGTCGGCCATCACGACAAGACCGGGCTCGACGAAAGCGTGCCGGCGAAGTCGTGGAACTCTTCGCACATGACCCGCGGCTGCGGCGCCGATGCGCTGAAGTCGACCGGCGGCGCCGGCTTGTTCTACTGCTTCGCGGCCGATTGACGCGGCGGCCCGGTCACGGCGTCGCGAGCCGGCCGGCTCGGGCGAATTCGCGCGCCGCGAACGACCAGATCATGCGCGACGCGTCGGGCCCGCTCGCATCGCTGTAAGGCTGGCCCGCGGCACCGCCACTCCACGCGTGGCCCAGGCCAGCCACCTCGCCCAGCGTCACCAGCGTGCGCGACCCGAGCTTGAAATCGGTCACGGTGAGCGGGTAGCGCTTGCCGCGTTGCACGGTGCGTTCCGGAGTCGCCCGAGCCCCGGTCGCGTCGGCCCACCATTGCGCCGCGGCGCGGCCGTTGCTCGGCGCGACGGTGCGGTCGGCGCTGCCGTGCAGCACGAGGAGCGGAGGCAGAACCGCGCCCGCCACCACCGGCCGGGGAACAGGTTCGCGACGCCCGCGCATCGCACCGAGCGCGGTGGCAGACGAATGCGCGGTGCCGGGCGCGATGCCCGAGTGCATCGCCACCGCCTTGAAGCGCCCGGGGTGGCGTGTCGCCAGCAGCGCGGCCATGCTTGCCCCTGCCGACAGGCCGGCCAGCGCCACGCGTGCCGGGTCGGCCGCATAGAGCGCGCAGACCTGATCGATCGCCGCGACGATGGCGGCCGCCTCGCCGTAGGCACGACCCGACCGCGTGTCGAACCAGTTCCAGCAGCCGTGTGAGTTGGCGAGCCGGTCCTGCTCCGGGTACAGAATGAAGAAGCCTTCGCGCGCGGCGAGGCGGTGCAGGCGCGTGCTGCGCGCGAAGCTCGCCGCGTCCTGCCCGCAGCCATGCAGCATCACCAGCAGCGGCAGGCGCGACGAACGTTGCGCGCCGGGTGGTTTGTAGAGCCGGTAACGGCGCGCACCGGCCGCACCGAACGCGATTCCGGAAGCCCAGTCGCCCGCGCCGGCAGCGGTTCGGGGCATGGCCGGCTTTGCCGCTTTCTTCGCGGCCGCCGCGCCCGCCTTCAGGACGGCGCGGGTGCCGGCGCGCACGGTGGCACGCGTCAGTGCGCCGAGGCTGCGCTGGAAGGCCCGGGGCCAGGGAGACTTGCGGATACGCCGTGCCATGCGGTTGCGTGCCCGCCGATTGCGGGCAAAGCGTGCATTCTGGGGCAGACCAGCGGCGGCGCCGCGCTGGCGCCGCCGCGCGGCCTTGCCCGGCGAACGGTCAGGCCAGCAGCAGCGCCGCGACGGCGAGTGCCGCCGGCAGCGCCTGCACGAACAGGATCCTGATGCCGACGCTGATCGCGCCGTACACGCCGGCGACGATGACGCAGCCGAGGAAGAACAACTGCACCGGGCGCCCGGCCGTGCCCATGCTCAAGCCCCAGATCAGGCCGGCC